>DATDBV010000259.1:0-4019 GCA_036524715.1 Nakamurella sp.
GCGGCGACTCACTTCGCGTCCGCGTAGCGCTTGACGATCACCGGGCGGACCGGCGTCGCGACCGCTGAACCGGGAAAGACCATCCGGCGAGCGGCCTGGGCGGCGGCTTCGATCAGCGAGGCCACCCGATCCGCGTCGACCCGGGGCACGTGCACGATCAGCTCGTCGTGCTGGAAGAACACCAGCTCCGCCCCGGGGACATCGACCAGTGCGGTGCGCAGCCCGGCCAACCACACCGCGGCCCAGTCGGCCGCCGACCCCTGCACCACGAAGTTGCGGGTGAACCGGCCGCGGTCGCCTGCCAGCCGGTCCGCCCGCTTGCGTTCGGCCGGCGTCGCGTCCTGCTGCCGCCCGATCCGCACCGCCTCCCAGTAGTCGCCGGGCGGCGGGCACGCCCGGCCCAGCACCGAGTGCACCACGTCGCCCCGCTCCCCGGCCCGGGCCGCGCCGTCCACGTAGGCCATCGCCACCGGGTAGCGCGAGCGTAGGGTGCCGACCAGGCGGCCGCCCTCGCCGGTGGTCTGCCCGTACATCGCGCCCAGCATGGCCAGCTTGGCCGCCGCCCTGTTGCCGCCGAACCCGTCACCGGCCAACCCGGAGTACAGGTCGTCGTCGGCCGACACCGCTTGCAGCGCCGCATCTGCCGAGATGGCAGCGAGCACCCGCGGCTCCAGTTGCGCCGCGTCGGCCACCACCAGCCGGTACCCGGAGTCGGCGACGACGGCCTGCCGCAGCACCCGCGCGATCTGCAACGCGCCGCCGCCCCGGGTCGCCCACCGGCCGGAGACCACGGCTCCCGACAGGTACTCGGCGTGGAACCGGTCGTCACGCACCCACTGATCGAGCCAGGCCCAACCGTTCGCGGTGTGCAGCCGTGACAATTCCTTGTACCGCAGCACCGCCGGGACGGCCGGATGGTCGAGGTCCTTGATCACCCGGGAGCGGGTGGTCTCGATGTCGAAGCCCACCCGCCGGAACGCCGCCCGCAATTCGACGGCCGAATCGGCGTTGACCGGGAACCCGAACGCTGCGTCGATCTCGGCGGCCAGCGCCGAGAGCCGCGGGGGCCGTCCGCCCAGCCGCGGACGCGGACCCAACAGCTCCTGGAGCGCGGCCAGATGGACCTCCCGCCGCCAGGGCAGGCCGACCGCCCCAATCTCGGCCGCGGCCAGTGCGCAGGCGTTCTCGGCCGCGAGCAGCAACCCGAGCGCACGATCGGGGCCGGCCCGCCGGCGCTGGTCCAGGTACGCATGCCGCAGCAGGTCGATCGGGTCGGCTTCGTCGGACGTGGCCGTCTCGGTCAGGTCGAACAACGACGGGGCCGCTTCGATCGGCAACGCCGCGCTCGGCACCGGGCGACCCGATGCCCGGGCGACCACCGCGGCCGGGCTCGTCGGTTCCCCGAACGCGCCGGCCCGGCCGAGCAGAATCCTTTCCACCGCGGCAATGTCGTGGCAGCGGGCGACCCGCACCCCGGCCGCGATCCGGACCGGGTAGTCGTCGGCGGTACAGGCCCACAGCCACCGTTCATCGGCCGGCGCGCCGGCGGGGTCGCCCGGCCCGCACTCGCGTCGTTCGCCGACGATCTCACCCTGCTCGGTCAGCTCCTGGACGACGTACCGGCCGCCGGTCACCCGCGCGCAGGCCAGCACCGCTCAGGACGAGGAGCCGCCGCGCAGCGACTGCCGGATCGCGTCGAGCTTGTCGCGTGCGGCCTTCTCCCGCTCCTGCTGCTGCTCGGCCGCCGACCGCGCCTCCGGCGTCTCGGACGCCAGCTCCGCCGAGCCGAGCGAGTGGGCGAACCGGCCCTCGATCTTGTCGCGGACGAAGTCCAGGCTCGGCACCCCGGCCGCCGAGTAGTCCGGCGCGGGCAGGGCGGCACCCGCGAACCCGCCGTCGAACGGCGTCGGTTCGGAACCGTTCGAATCGGACCCGGCCACCGCGGGGGTGGCGGCCATCGGCTGCTCGACTTCGTGTTCGTCCGCCATCGCAAGTGCCTCCCGTTCGACTCGATCCAGGCTACGTCTCGTACCGGGCTCAACTGAGTTCGTCGCTCACTCGAACGCCCAGACGACGCCACCCCTTCGGCGGCAGACCGCGACGCGCAACGGCGCCGAATGCCCTTTGTCGTCACTTCCGACGGCACGTCCGGTCGATCCGACCACGTACAGAGGGGTACATCATGGGAATCCGCAGCAAAGTCGTGGCCGCCATCGCGGCGGCGATGATCGTCACGCCGGCACTGGCCGGGGCCGCGTCCGCGGGAGGCTCGGCAGATGCGACGAGCCGCGGCGTCGCCTCGTCCGACTTCGGGCGGGACCGGCTGGCCGCGGTCGGTCTGGCCGACGGCGGGACGTCGCTGGTCAGCTTCCGCACGGACCAGCCGTCGAAGGTGAAGGGGATCGGCGCGGTCTCCGGGCTCGACGGTGACGCCAAGCTGGTCGGCATCGATCATCGGGTGCAGAACGGGAAGCTCTACGGCGTCGGCAATGCCGGCGGCATCTACGTCCTGTCGACCTCGGACGCGAAAGCCGGCAAGGTCGGTCAGCTCTCGGTCGCGCTCTCCGGCTCGGCCTTCGGCGTCGATTTCAATCCGGCGGCGAACGCGCTGCGGGTGATCAGCGACAACGGGCAGAACCTGCGGCAGCCGTTCCCGGCCACCGGGGATGCCCCGACCGCGCCGACCGTGGCCGACACCGGGTTGACGCTCCCACCGGTCGCCCCGAACCCCGCGGCGACGGCGACCGGGGTGTCCGCCGCCGCCTACACGAACAACGATCTGGACGCCACGACCGGGACCACGTTGTTCGACATCAACACCGCACTCGACCAGGTGGCGATCCAGTCACCGGCGAATTCCGGAACGCTGGTGCCGACCGGTGGCCTGGGCATCGACGCCGACCTCGACGCCGGATTCGACATCTACTCCAAGCTGCGCGGCGGGCGGACCGTCGACGTCACCGGATTCGCCACGCTGACCAGCGGCGGACTCTCGGCGCTGTACTCGGTCGATCTGCTGGGCGGCGCGGTTGACCGCGTCGGCAAGTTCCCGATGCCGGTGACCGACATCGCCGTCGTCCTCGACCAGCGCTGACTCCACGTTCGGGGCGCGTCGCGGGCCGAGCGGCCGGGTTCCGGCCGCTCGGTCCGTGCACGCGTACCCGCGGCGGCGGCCCGCTTCCGGCGTGCGGGAACGGGCAGCCCGACCCCACCCGGGATGGTCTACCGTGAGCCCCATGGGCCGCGTGAGCGTGTTGGACTGGCCGGTCATCCGGCAGTTCCGCTCGGGCGATATCTTCGGTCGCGGCCCCGCGGTGATGTCGACGCGGACCAAGGAGATGACCGCCCGCACGACCACCGCGGACCGGGTGGCCCGCAGCGTGTGCCCGTACTGCGCCGTCGGCTGCGGGCAGAAGGTGTTCGTCAAAGACGAGAAGGTCATCCAGATCGAGGGTGACCCGGACTCGCCGATCTCCCGCGGGCGTCTGTGTCCCAAGGGCAGCGCCAGCGAGCAGCTGGTCAACTCCCCCGGTCGGCAGACCACGATCCTCTACCGCGCACCGCACGCCACCGACTGGCAGCCGCTGGAGCTGGACGAGGCCATCGACATGGTGGCCGACCGGTTCCTGGCAGCCCGCCGCAGGGGCTGGCAGGACTTTGATGAACACGGTCGAGCAGTCCGAAGAACCATGGGCATCGCCGCGCTGGGCGGCGCCACCCTGGACAACGAAGAGAACTACCTGATCAAGAAGCTGTTCACCGCGGCCGGCGCGATCCAGGTCGAGAACCAGGCCCGTATTTGACACTCCGCCACGGTTCCCAGTCTGGGAGCCTCGTTCGGTCGCGGCGGCGCGACGCAATCGTTGCAGGACATGGCCAATGCCGACTGCATCGTGATCCAGGGCTCGAACATGGCCGAATGCCACCCGGTGGGCTTCCAATGGGTGTCCGAGGCCAAGGCGCGGGGCGCCCGGATCATCCACGTCGACCCCCGCTTCACCCGGACGAGCGCGATCGCG
>DATDBV010000260.1:0-24108 GCA_036524715.1 Nakamurella sp.
TCAGCCCGTAACCGTGGTCGTGCTTCTGGCCGTGGACACGGTCCCGCGCAGAGGCGAGCATGTCCTCCACCCGCGTCGTGTCGGCGGCGGCGCCCAGGAGCTGGAAGCCGAGCCGCGCCGCATCCAGCTCCATCTCGCCTGCCTCTTGATCGCCCAGCGCGGTGCAGGCCAGGCCAATCAGCTCCCGGGTCCGCGCCGCCGGTAGGGCACCTCGAGCGCGCCAGGCCATCCACGCCCGTCGGAGCGGTGGCAATGCCGCCCGCGGGTCGCCCTCGGCGAGATGGACCGAACCCGCGGCATGGCCCGCCGCCGCGTCCAGGTACGCGGTCCCCATGACCTCGGCAAGCGTGCCGAATTCTTCCGAAGCATCCCGCGCGCCGTCGAGATCGCCAGCCGGAAGGGCGATCTCGACGAAGGGTCCCAGCATCCGGGCACGGGCCGCGGGGTCGCGGAGCCGGCGGATCGCCGCGAACGCGGTGTCGACGTCCCGTTGGGCGAGCCGCAGCAGCGCGAGACCCGGCTGCGGGTCCCGCCCGGCCCGCGACGCCGCTCGGTACGCCGCCTCGGCCTGCACCCACTCACCCCGCAGGCGATGCAGCTCCCCGGTCTCGTAGAGCGCGTCGCCGTAGGCGGCCCGACCCGACAACAATCGGCACGCCCGGTCCGCCTCCTGCATGGCGTCCGGCCAGTCCCCGTGCAGCCGCATGATCTCGGCGCGGTGCACCAGGCACTGACCTCGGAACGGCACGAGGTCCGGTTGCGCGTCGCACCAGCGGGTGAGGGCGGCCGTCCACTCGACGGTCCGCCGGAGGTCGAAGAGTCTCCGGCACGCGTCGATCGCCCCGCAGAGCACGATCCCGGCCACGATCGGCGGCACATCGTCCCGCGCGACCGCCACCATCGCCTCGTCGAGTGACCGCACCGCATCGACCCACCGGCCGAGCGAGATGAGTGTCTGACCCTGGCCCAGCAGACCAAGGGTGATCAGCCCGACGTCGGCAAACCGCTCACCGACCCGGCGAGCCGTGTCGAACCGTTCGAGCGCGGTGGCCGGATGGTGGTCGGCGATCTCGATCGCCAGCGGGACGATCAGGTATCCACGCTCCGCGTCGTCGACCCGGTGCTCCTCCAGCAGGTCGGCCGCCTTCGCCAACCAGCCGCCGGCCCGCCCGACCTCACCGCGGTCGAGCAGCCCGTACGCCAGCCAGAAGGCGCAGCGCACGGCCCGAGCCACGTCGCCGTCCCGCAGGCACCGGTCGTGGGCCGCCACCCACCGGTCGGCGGCGTCAGCTGCCCCGATCAGGTAGGCGGCCGTGGCCAGCCGCTCCAGGTCGTCGCTGCCGAGCCGATCCTCGCGACCGGCCGCGGCGAGGTGGTCGTAGGCGTCGCGCCAGGCGCGACGCCCGTACGCCTCACGACCCGCCGTGACCGACCCGGGCATCAGCCCATCATCGAACGGCCGGGGCGGGTCGCGCGAGCCCTCCCCGCCGATCGTTCACCGGGCCGCGAAGTACTTGGCCTCGGGGTGATGGGCCACCAGCGCCGACGTCGACTGCTCCGGATGCAGCTGGAACTCCTCGGACAGTTCGACCCCGATCCGCTCCGGCTCCAGCAGCGCCATCACCTTCGTCTGCTCCGTCAGGTCCGGGCAGGCGGGGTAGCCGAACGAGTAGCGGGCGCCCCGGTACTCCAGGTCGAAGAACTTCTCGATCTCCGCCGAGTCGTCCGCCGCCGCGTTCGAGCCGTCCGCGAACTGCAGCTCGCTGCGGATCCGCTGGTGCCAGAACTCGGCGAGCGCCTCGGTCAGCTGAACCGACAGGCCGTGCACCTCCAGGTAGTCGCGATAGGCGTTGGCAGCGAACAACTCGTTGGCGAAGTCGGCGATCCGCTGCCCCATCGTCACCACGGTGAACGCGATGACGTCCACCTCCCCGGACGCCCGGGGCCGGTAGAAGTCGGCCAGGCACAGGTGCCGGTCCCGCCGCTGCCGGGGGAAGGTGAACCGGCACACCTCGTCCGCGTCGATCCGCGGCTCGGCCAGGACGACAACGTCGTCGCCCTCGGACACGCACGGAAAGTAGCCGTAGACGACGGCGGCCTCCAGTACCTTGTCGGTGTGCAGCCGGTCCAGCCAGGACCGCAGCCGAGGGCGACCCTCCTTCTCCACGAGTTCCTCGTAGCTGGGACCCTTTCCGCCCTTGGCGCCGCGCAAGCCCCACTGCCCCATGAACGTCGCCCGCTCGTCGAGCATGGTCGAGTAGTCGGCCAGCGCCACGCCCTTGACCACCCGGGAACCCCAGAACGGCGGGGTGGGCACCGGGTTGTCGGCGGCCACGTCGCTGCGCGTCGGAATCTCCAGTGAAGCTTCATCCAGAGCGGCGGCGGCCCGGCGCTTCTCGGCGATCCGTTGCGAACGTTCATGCCGGGCCTTGCGTTCGGCGACCTTCGCGGCATCGGCGGCCGCGGCGACCGGGTCCAATCCCTTCTTCCGGGACATCACCCCGTCCATCAGCCGAAGGCCCTCGAACGCGTCCCGCGCGTACCGCACGTCGCCCTTGAACACCGACGACAGATCGTTCTCCACGTACGACCGGGTCAGCGCCGCCCCGCCCAGCAGCACCGGGTACCGCTCCGCGATGCCGCGGGTGTTCATCTCCTCCAGGTTCTCTTTCATGATCACTGTGGACTTGACCAGGAGTCCGGACATCCCGATGGCATCGGCACCGCTGTCCTGCGCGGCCGTCAGAATCGTCGAGATCGGTTGCTTGATGCCGAGATTCACCACCGAGTAGCCGTTGTTGGACAGGATGATGTCGACCAGGTTCTTGCCGATGTCGTGCACGTCGCCCTTGACGGTGGCCAGCACGATGGTGCCCTTGCCGGCCGAATCGTCCTTCTCCATGTGTGGCTCCAGGTGGGCGACCGCGGTCTTCATCACCTCGGCGGAGGTGAGCACGAACGGCAGTTGCATGGCGCCGGAGCCGAACAGTTCGCCGACCGTCTTCATGCCCTCCAGCAGGGTGTCGTTGATGATCTCCAAAGCCGATCGCCTCGACAGTGCTTCATCCAAGTCGGCCTCCAGGCCGTTGCGTTCGCCGTCGACGATCCGGCGCTGCAGTCGCTCGTCCAGCGGTAGCGCCGCGAGTTCCGCCGCCCGGGTCGCCCGGCCGGCCGCGGTCGTCGCGCCCTCGAACATCTCCAGGACCCGCCGCAGCGGGTCGTACCCCTCGCGCCGCCGGTCCCAGACCAGGTCCAGTGCGACGGTCCTTTGCTCCTCGGGGATCCGGGCCATCGGCAGGATCTTCGACGGGTGCACGATCGCCGAATCGAGCCCGGCCGCGGTGCATTCGGCCAGGAACACCGAGTTCAGTACCTGCCGGGCCGCCGGGTTCAGGCCGAACGAGACGTTCGAGACACCCAGCGTGAAATGCAGGTCCGGATGCCGGCGCTTGAGCTCGCGGATGGCCTCGATGGTTTCGATGCCGTCGCGCCGGGTTTCCTCCTGACCGGTGCCGATCGGGAACGTCAGGCAGTCGACGACGATGTCGCTCTCGACCATCCCCCACCTTCCGGTGAGGTCGGCGATCAGCCGCTCCGCGATCGCCACCTTGTGGTCCCGGGTGCGGGCCTGGCCCTCCTCGTCGATGGTCAGCGCGACCACCGCGGCGCCGTGCTCGACCACGAGGTTCATGATCCTGGTGTACCGGGACTCCGGGCCGTCGCCGTCCTCGAAGTTCACCGAGTTGACGATGCAGCGGCCACCCAGGTGCTCCAGACCGGCCTGGATCACCGGCGGTTCGGTGGAGTCGATCATGATCGGCAGGGTGGACGCCGTCGCCAGGCGCGATGCCAGGGCAGCCATGTCGAGCGCGCCGTCGCGACCCACGTAGTCCACGTTCAGGTCCAGCACGTGCGCGCCGTCGCGGGTCTGCCCGCGGGCGATCTCGATGCAGGACTGCCAATTCTCCGCGAGCATCGCCTCCCGGAACGCCTTCGACCCGTTGGCGTTGGTCCGCTCGCCGATCATCAGCACCGACGCGTCCTGTTGGAACGGGACCGCCTGGTACAGCGAGGACAGTCCGGGTTCCGGACGCGGGCGACGCTGCGCCGCCCGCAGGTCGGCTACAGCCTCGACGACCTGGCGCAGGTGCTCGGGCGTGGTGCCGCAGCAGCCGCCGACCAGCCCCAGCCCGAACTCGGTGACGAACCCGGACAACGCCGCGGCCAGCTCGGGCGGAGTCAGCGGGTAGACGGCCCCGTTCGGGCCGAGCCGTGGCAGCCCGGCGTTGGGCATCACCGACACACCGACAGTCGCATGCCGGGACAGGTACCGAAGGTGCTCGCTCATCTCGGCCGGCCCGGTGGCGCAGTTCAGCCCGATGTAGTCGACGCCCAGGGGCTCCAGGGCGGTCAGGGCGGCGCCGATCTCCGACCCGAGCAGCATGGTGCCGGTGGTCTCCACCGTGACGTGCACGATGATCGGCACGACGATGCCGGACGCGGTCATCGCCCGCTTGGCGGCCAGGATCGCCGACTTGGCCTGCAGCAGGTCCTGGCAGGTCTCCACGATGATCGCGTCGGAGCCGCCGTCGAGCAGTCCGGCCACTTCCTGCTGGTAGGCGTCCCGCAGCGCGACGTATCCGGCGTGCCCGAGGGTGGGCAGCATGGTGCCCGGGCCGACCGAGCCCAGGACGAAGCGCGGCTGGTCGGACGTGGAGAATTCGTCCGCCTCGGCCCGGGCCAGCGCCGCCCCGGCCAGGCTCAGCTCGTAGATGCGTTCCGGGATGTCGTATTCGGCAAGGTTGGCCAGGTTTGCTCCGAAGGTGTTGGTCTCGATCGCGTCGACGCCCACCTCCACGTAGGCACGGTGGACCGCCCGGACGATGTCCGGCCTGGTCACATTGAGGATCTCGTTGCATCCCTCGAGCCCGGCGAAGTCGTCCAGCGTGGGGTCCTGGGCCTGCAGCATCGTGCCCATCGCGCCGTCGGCGACGAGCACACGCTCGCTCAGGGCGGTCAACAGCGGGTGGCGGGGTGCGGCAGTCACCGGTACAGAGTAGGTCGAATAGCACAAGGAACTGTGTTTCCGCCAGCGTCAACGGGCGGGTCGCCCGTCCGGGGTGCCTTCCGGGGCGGTCGACGCACGTAGGCTGACCGGCGTGAGCGAGCGCATGCGAGCGAACCATCAGCACAGGCGCGGGCGTTCCCGGTGGGGTGGCCGAGCCTGTGAGGCGACCCCCGGGAGCGCCGGCGTCCCTGTGCGGCTGGGGGTGGTGTCATGAGCGAGTTCATGCCTCTGCGCAACCCGGTGATGATCGCTGCCTTCGAGGGGTGGAACGACGCCGGTGACGCGGCCAGCGCCGCCGTCGAGCAGCTGGGTCTGATCTGGGACGCGATGCCGCTGACCGAGTTGGACCCGGAGGGTTTCTACGATTTCCAGGTGACCCGGCCCACCGTCCGGCTGGTGGACGGGGTGACCCGGACGATCGACTGGCCGACCACCCGGCTGTCGGTCTGCCGGCTTCCCGACTCGCCGGCCGACGTCATCCTGGTGCACGGCATCGAGCCGAACTTCCGCTGGCGGGCGTTTTGTGACGAGCTGCTCAAGATCGCCCTGGACCACCAGGTCAGCAAGGTGATCGGGCTCGGTGCGCTGCTCGCCGACGTCCCGCACACCCGCCCCATCCAGGTGACCGGATCCGCGCACGACGAGGAAACGGCGACCCGACTCGGGCTGACCCGGTCCCGCTACGAGGGCCCGACGGGGATCTCCGGGGTGTTCCAGGACGCGTGCGTGCAGGCCGGGATCCCGGCCCTGTCGTTCTGGGCGTCGGTGCCGCATTACGTGTCGCAGGCCCCGTCACCCAAGGCGACCCTGGCGCTGCTGCATCGGGTCGAGGAGGTGCTGGACGTGGCGGTGCCGTTGGGCACCCTGCCCGCGCAGGCCGACGAGTGGGAGACCGAGGTCAGCCAGATCGCGTCCGAGGACGAGGAGATCTCGGAGTACATCCGCGCCCTCGAGGAGCGCGAGGAGCAGGACGAGCCGCTCAAACCCGCGTCCGGTGAGTCGATCGCCGCCGAGTTCGAGCGGTACCTGCGGCGGCGTGGGCCCAAGCCGGGCGGGGACCCCTGGCACTGACGATGTGCTGGCCGACCCCGGCCGACCCTGGGCGCCGTGACCCCCGCCCGACCCTGCTGTTGATCATGAAGAACACGCCCGAAAGACCTCGCTTTGAGGGCGTGTCCTTCATGATCAACTGCGGGTCGGGGGGCGCGCCGGCATCAGGTGCCCAGTTCGCGGACCCAGAGCGCGTCCACCACCCGGCCCTGAGCCGTGGTGAGCAGCCGCCGGAAGGTGCTCGACGGCAGGTCGAGGACTTCGGCGGCCCGCTCCAGGGTGGGTGCCGGCTTGACGTAGGCCCGATGCAGCACCCGGGCGAGCCGCTGGTCGGCCGCACCGCCCGAGCCCAATGCGCTGACCGCGTCCCTGATGATCGCCTGCAACGAGGCCACCCGGTCGGCGACCGGGGCGCTGTCCCCGGCGGCCGCGGTGATCAGGCGGCACCGCAGCAGTGGGCTGTCGCGCAGCCGGTCCGGTCGGGTCAGGTCGCGCAGTGCCCGCTTCACCGCAGCGGCGAATTCGGCCTCACCCAGCACCAGCAGCGGCACCTCGCCGGTGGCCGCGGACGTGACCTGGGTACCGACCTCCCGGGCGGACAATCCGGCGATCCACACGGCCGGTGGAGACACCCGCCAGTCGTGCCCGAAGACCGTCGACGCCCGGCCGTCCACCACGAAGTCGGCCGCCGGCAGGCGGATCTGATCGGTGTACACGCACGCCTGCACCCATTCGTCGGGTCGCCGGAACGGGATCATGGACACGGCCAGGCCGGGCGCACTGAGGTAGTGGCGGGCCAGGTGGGCGGTGATCAGGGCCTGCCCCGGGTGAGACGGATTGATCGTCGTCGCGGGTCAGCCAGAATCGCACCAGGGTGACCCGCTCCCCCGGACGCACCGGCGGCATCTCCCGCAGCTGTCGCCAGGCCGCCGCGACCGCCGGGTCGCCCGCCCGGTCCTCGTCACCGGCCGACCCGACCTCGAGCAGGCAGACCGTGCCGACGACCTCGTCGCCGGCGTCGCGCACCACCGCCCAGTTCGCCGACGGGTGCGCCCACCAGCGACCGGCCAACGCGGCCGACCCGTCGCCCTCGTGCCGGGCCACCAGCGCCAGCACCGCGTCGCGGTCGTGCGCCGCTGCCCGGTCCAGCCGCAGCCCGGCCGGCTGCTCGGGCGGCGCCAGGAACCGGCGCAGCTCCGTGTGCAGGTACATCAGGTCCATGAGCAGTCCGGCCTGCGCGGCCGGGTCGGGGTTGTCCAGCCGGCCCAGGTAGTACTCGCGGGCCCGGGCGTGGACCTGGACGTAGAACTCCGGGTGCCGCCAACGCAGGTCGGTGGAGAGCACGGTGCGCGCCAGGTCGTGCAGGTACAGGCCGTGGGCACCCGAGTCGACGAAGGGCAGGGACCGCAGCCAGTCGAACTGTTCCGCGGCGTCCGGGACGTCGATCAGTGCGGCCAGCAGTGGTTCGGTGACGAACCGGACCTGGGCGGATGCCTCGAGAGCCCGGCGATGGGCCACCGATGGGGTGTGCCGGACCAGCGAGCCCATCAGCACTGCGATCACGTCGGCGGACCGGTCAGGTTCGAAGGTGCCGTGCTCGTGCAGGACCGTGGTCACCAGCGCCAGGGCGAGCGGGTGCCCGTGGGTGAACTCAATGGCCGCCGGGTGCGTCTGTTCCGGGATACCGCGGGCGGTCAGGTAGGCGGCCGATTCGGTCCGGCCCAGGTTCGGCAGCCGGATGCTGACCATGATGTCCGACCAACCCGGATCGGTCCGCCAGCCGGCGCCAGGTGGGAACTGCCCGCCGATCACGATCAGGGTGTCGCCGGGCAGGGTGGGCGCGATCTCGTTTCGGAATGCCGCGTCCACCTCGTCCAGCAGCTCGTACGTGTCCAGGATCAACACGGGCCGACCGGGGCGTCCGCCGGTCGTCAGCCGGGTCACGCGGAAGGCGAGGGCGTCGGCGCTGGGCGGGATGTCGCGTGCGTCGACCAGGGTGACCGCCGCACCGGACTGTTCGCATTGTTCGGCGAATCGGCGCAGGAGCGTCGACTTGCCCACCCCGGAGGGTCCGGAGAGGAAGGCCACTGCCGGCTCGGGTGAGCGGAGCAGCGCGTCGAGTTGCGCGAGTTCGGCGGCCCGGCCGACGAAGCGTCGTCGGCGGGCGGACTCGATCCGGTCGGCCATCGTCTGACTCATCGGACGTGCTCCCACCTGCCGCACCTCAGTCGTCGAGGTGCCGCAGCCAGAGCCTGGCTCAACGAGTCGCCGGCGGCAAGCCGACGAACCGGGCCGATCGGGATGACCTGGGCCTGGACAGGCCGGGCGGGCGGCGTGCCCACCCCGGCGAGGGACGGTCGGGATCGAGTCGGCGTGACCCGGTCCCGACCCGTCACCCACGGGTCCGCCACTGTGCGGGGCGGATCAGAATTCGGAGTCGGTGCGCAGCTGCAGGGTGACGGTGGTGTTGGCGGTGCCGGTGTTCTGTGCGCACACGCTGTAGTAGCCCGCTCCCGGGAAGGTTCCGTAGGCGGTGCGGTACTCGGCGGCCCATCCGGTGGCGCGCCCGGGCGTGGTGTTGATGACGACGCCGTTGCGCAACAGCTTGAACTTGGCGCCCTGGCCGGTCGCCCACCCGTCGGCCCGGACCTGATAGCCGGCGTACTGCGCGGTCGAACACGTCCCCTGCCCGGGCGCGAGCGGGGTGGACGAGTAGGACTGCGCGTTCGCGGCGCCCGCGCCGGCCAAGGCGATGGCCCCGGCGGCCCCGGTGGCCAGCACGGCTCCGGCGATCCGGGCGGCGATGGTTCGGCTCATTTTTCCTCCAGCTGGTGAAAGACCGGGCCGTTCTTGGTGTTCCGGTCGGTGACAGGAAGAAAGGTAGGTCTGCGATCCGCTCGATTCCCAGACCGGATTCCGCTCACTTCACGCTCATCGCGCTCAGCCGGGGTTCACTGGGCATACTCGACGGGCTCACGACCACATCGGAGGGACGACCATGTCCGACATGCTCGCCGGCCGGCTGAACGTCCAGACCGGCACGTTCTCGCTGACCCGGGTGCCGGTGCCCGAGCCGGGCCGCGGGCAGCTGCGCATCAGGGTCGCGGCGGCCGGGGTGTGCCTGTCGGACCTGCACCTGATCCGGGGGATGCTCCGGCCGGCGTTCCTGGCCGGGCCCGAGGTCACCCTCGGGCACGAGGTGGCCGGGGTCGTCGACGCCGTCGGTCCCCGGGTGGCCCGGTACACGCCCGGTCAGCGGGTGCTGCTGGCCGGCGGCCAGCTCGGGCCGGGCTCCGCCTCGGTGATCACCCGCGGCGTCGACTACGACGGCGGATGGGCCGAGTACGCGCTGGCCGAGGCATACACGGTCATCCCCATCCCGGATTCGCTGTCGTTCGAGCAGGCCTGCATCATCCCGGACGCGGTGTCCACACCCTGGGCCGCGATCACCGCGACGGCGCGAGTCGGGCCCGGTGAATCGGCGGGGGTCTGGGGTGTCGGTGGGCTCGGCAGCCACGCCGTGCAATTGCTCCGATTGGCCGAAGCGGCCCCGATCGTGGCTGTCGATCCGTCGGCGGCGGCCCGTCGGCGGGCCCTGGCGCTCGGGGCCGATGCGGCGCTGGACCCGACCGACGAGTCCTTCCCGGCCCGACTCAGCCAGGTGACCGGGCCGGGCGGCCTGTCGGTCGCGTTCGACTTCGCCGGGGCGCCGGCCGCCCGGGAACAGGCGCTCCGGGCGCTCGGCCCGCGAGGACGACTCGTCCTGGTCGGCCTGGCCGGCCGGCCGATCACCATCCCCGGCGACGCGCAGTTCATCTACCTGCGCCAACAGATCCTCGGCCACTACGGGTCCGAACTGCCGCACTACGCCGAACTGGTCGACCTGGTCGCGGGTGGCCGGCTCGATCTGAGCCGGTCGGTCACTGAGGTGATCCCGCTGGCCGAGGTCGAGCGCGCGCTCGGGCGACTGGCTGACCGCGAGTCGGACGTCGTCCGGCTGGTGCTGCGGCCCTGACCGGGGCCGCGGATCAGCCGGAACCCGACGACGCCGTTGCCGGTTGAGCCGCGACCAGGGCGGCCAGTTCGGTCGACTGGGCGATCAGTTTGCGGCGCAGGCTGCGCC
This sequence comes from Nakamurella sp., assembly GCA_036524715.1. Lineage (GTDB taxonomy): Bacteria > Actinomycetota > Actinomycetes > Mycobacteriales > Nakamurellaceae > Nakamurella. Next base: position 10,242 of record DATDBV010000260.1, read on the forward strand.
GGCCCCGGTTGAGCAGGACCAGCCGTTCCTCCTCGGACAGCCCACCCCACACGCCGTACTGCTCCTGCACGTCCAGGGCATGCTGCCGGCACGCCTCGATCACCGGACAGTCGGCACACACCTCCTTGGCCCGTCGGACCCGTTCGTCCCGGGACGGGCCCCGCTCGCCCCACGGATGGAAGAAGAATGAGCTGGCCATGCCCCGGCAGGCCGCCTGCCCCTGCCAGTCCCAGGCCTCGGTCGTGGGCACCGGCAGTCGTCCGATGAAAGCCACTCTTGGTCCTCCCCGTCGCGCGGTGAGCGCAGACACATTGATGCCAGGCCGGATTAGACAACGATGTCGGCGATCAGGCCAGTGCGGGCCACGACCCTCTCTCCGGAGGATGCTGTAAAGCTAGCAGACTTATGTCGCTTTACCGGAATAAATGCTAGGCTGGGCCACGATGAACCTCCCCGAGACCTCCTCAACACGACGGCAGCGCTCCCGACAGCAGCTGCTCGAGGTGATCCGACGCGAGAACGGTGTCACCCGCGCAGACTTAAGCCTGATCACCGGCCTGTCCCGGAGCGCGGTCGCCGACACCGTCCAGGACCTGCTCAACGAACGCCTGATCGCCGAGGACGTGCTCGCGGCCGGCGGGCGAGGGGCCGGCCGGGGCCGGCCGTCGGCGCTGCTGGTTGCCGCCGGCGGGACCGGCGCGGTCGTCGGTATCGACTTCGACCACGAACGGGTGGCCGTGGCCGTGGCCGACACCGACGGACGTGTCCGGGGCGAGAAGCATGCCGCGGTGAACGTGGACAGTGAGGCGGCCGCCGCGCTCGACGTGGCCGTCGGCATGGTGCACCGGCTGCTGGGACAGACCGGCATCGGCATGTCGGACATCCGGGCGATCGCGGCCGGGGTGCCGGCTCCCCTGGACCTCCGGACCAATCGCATCCACTCCGCGTCGGTGCTCACCGGCTGGGTCGGGCTCGACCCGGCCCAGGAGCTGTCCAACCGGCTGGGCCGGCCGGTGCTGATCGGCAACGACGCGGACCTGGGCGCGGTCGGTGAATTACGCTTCGGGGTCGCCAAGGGTGCGCGGGACTTCCTGTACGTCAAGGCATCCGAGGGCATCGGCGCCGGCCTGGTACTCCGCGGCTCGGTGTATCACGGGGCGACCGGCGCGGCCGGCGAGATCGGACACACCCGCCTGGGCGAGCAGGGCGCCTGGTGCCGCTGCGGCAACCGTGGCTGCCTGGAGACCGTGGTGTCCAGCACCCTGGTCCGCCAGCTGATGAGCGAACTCGGCATCCCGCGCGGTCACGACGACACCTTTCCGCTGGCCGACGCGGCCCGGCATCCGGTGACCGGGCGGTTCATCGCCGAGGCCGGGCGCACGCTCGGCCGGGTGCTGGCCGACCTGTGCAACTGCCTGAACCCGGGGATGATCGTCCTCGGCGGCGAGCTGGGAACCGCGGGTGAGGCGTTGGCCGACGGCGTCCGGGAGTCGATCAACCGGTTCGCCCAGTCGGGCACCGCCGCCGCCGTCGAGGTCAAGGTCGCCGCTCTCGGTCTGCGCTCCGAGTTGCTCGGGGCGGTCAGCCTCGCCGGCCAGCACGCCATGCTGGAGATCTGACCCGGGCCGGTCAGGTCAATCGGACCCCGAGCAGCGCGTCCACCGCTTCGGCCACCGCCGACCCGTCCATCGCGTCGTTGGCCGCCCACGCGTCCAGCCCGGCGATCACCGTCGGCGTGTCCAGGTCGTCGGCCAGCCCGTCCCGGATCGCCGCGACCACCCCGTCCGCGACGGCTCCCGACCGCACCGCCGCCTTGCGCCAGCGGTCCAGGCGTTCCTCGGCGGCGATGAGCGCCTCGTCCGACCAGGCCCGGTCCTGCCGGTAATGCCCGGCCAGCAGCCCCAGCCGCATCGCCATCGGGTCGACGCCCTGGTGCAGCAGCCGGGACACGAACACCAGATTGCCCTTGGACTTGGACATCTTCGCGCCGTCCAGCCCGATCATCCCGGCATGGGTGTAGTGCCGGGCGAACGGTCGCTTGCCGGACAGCACCTCGGCGTGCGCGGCCGAGCACTCGTGGTGCGGGAAGATCAGGTCGCTGCCGCCCCCCTGCAGGTCGATCACCGGGCCGATCCGGTTGCCGGCGATCACCGCGCACTCGATGTGCCAGCCCGGGCGCCCGTGGCCCATCGGCGAGGCCCACGACGGCTCGCCGGGCCGCGCCACCCGCCACAGCAGCGCATCCAGTCGCTGCCGCTTGCCCGGCCGGTCCGGGTCGCCGCCGCGGTCGGCGGACAGCCGCAGCATGGTCGCCTCGTCGTACCGGGACTCGTATCCGAAGTGCCCGGAGGCGCTGATGTCGAAGTACACGTCCGGGTACTGCTCGTCGGGCACCCGGTAGGCGGCGCCATTGTCCAAGAGTTCCCGCACCGCGGCGGTGACCTCGTCCATCGCCTCGACCGCGCCGATGTAGTCGGCCGGCGGGATCACCCGCAACGCCGTCATGTCATCGCGAAACAGACCGATCTCCCGGTCCGCGAGCTTCCGCCAGGACACCCCGTCGCGGTGGGCCCGCTCCAGCAGCGGGTCGTCGATGTCGGTGATGTTTTGCACGTAGTGCACCTGGTGGCCGGCGTCCAGCCACATCCGATGCACCAGGTCGAACGTCAGGTAGGTGGCCGCGTGACCGAGGTGAGTGGCGTCGTACGGGGTGATGCCGCAGACGTACATCGTGGCCGTCGGGCCCGGTTTGGTGGGGCGCACCTCCCCGCCGGCCGAGTCGTAGAGCCGCAACTGTCGGCCCGCGCCGGGGATGACGGGGACGGGTGGTGATGGCCAGGATTGCACCGCTCCACAGTAGTCGGGCGGTCGGAGATGCCGACTTGCCAGGTTCCGCCCTGGTTCCGGCCCGATCGGGGGCCGAACGTGGCAAACCGGGGGGTGACGCGAGTGCTCACCGCGGTCGGGCCACCCCCGGCACGACGTGCCGGTTGGCGTGCAGCACCGCCTCCTGCCAGGCGCTCAGCTCGGTGCCGCGGACCGAGTCGGGAGGCGATGACTCCGGGAACATCAGGTTCCGCCGGCCGCGGTGGTGCGGCAGGTTCAGTGCGTGGCCGAGCTCGTGCACAAGCACCGTCTCGTCGTAGGTCCCCGCGTCGCCCCGGTCGAACAGGGAGGCCTGCACGATCACCCAGTCGGCGCTGATGCCCAGCGAGCAGCCGGTGGTGCGGCCGGCGATCTCCCGGACCACCACCACCGTCACCGGAACACCGACGAGATGGCCGTTGACATCAAGCGGCGCCTGGTGCCGTCGATAGAACTCGGTGCGGCCCAGCACGTCGTCCAGCAGCAACATCTTGTTGGCCCGCGGGTTCAGCGCGCGGGCCGGCGCCGGCTCCTGGATCACCTGCAGCGCGGCCGTCCGCACCCGGATGCCCGCCTGCGTTCGCAGCACCTGATCGGCCCGGTCCAGGGAGGGTTGTACGGCCTGCGCCGAACACAGCGGCCGGCCGACCTCGTCGGACAGGATCACCACGCGCACCCGCAGGGTCGCCGGGCCGATTTCCTCGCCCGTCACCGCCGCCTTCACTCCGGACGCGGCGGTCAGAATCCCGTTCGACGCATCCAGGGCCAGCCCGCCGACCGCCCGGGCGGCGGTCCGGCCCAGGTTGGTCAGGACACCGGCGCCCGGACCGCCGGCCCGCCCCGGGCTCACAGTGGCGGCCACGGGATCGGGGTGCGGTGACCGGGCGGCTTCGGGTACTTCCGCGTCGCCGTCAGGCGTTCGATGCGACGCCGCAGCGCCGCCATCTCCGTCGTCGTGATCAGCTCGTCGAGCCGGTCGCCCAGGACGCCGTCGAGTTCGGTGTCCAGCCGGGCCAGGCCGTCGAGCACGGCCGCCGGCAGCCGCTGGCCCGCCCAGCCCCACAGGATGGTGCGCAGCTTCTCGTCCTGGTGGAAGCACAGGCCGTGGTCGACGCCGAGGATCCGCCCGTCGGGGGTGGGCAGCACGTGCGAGCCCTTGCGGTCGGCGTTGTTGATCACCAGGTCGAACCCGGCGAGGACGGCGAGGGCCGGGTTGTCGGCGTGCACGACGGCGACGTCATCGCCGGCGACGTCGACCGCCCGCATCACCGGCAGCCAGCCCGTCGGCACCTTCCTGATCGGCACCAGGTCGACCATCAGGTCGGGGTCGCATTCGTCGATCCACCGCTGCACCATGCCCGGCCCGAACGGCCCGTCCCGGATGATCGTCAGGGGCACGCAGTCCCAGCCGGCGGCCCGGGAGACCAGGTAGGCGGCCAGTTCCCGCTCGGCCAGGGTGCCGTCGGGGAAGTCCCACAGCGGACGCTCGCCGCGCACGGGCTTGTAGATGCACTCGACCGCGATGCCGTCCAGGGTCGCCTCGCCGAGCAGCGTCAGGTTGGATGCATCGGTCAGCCGGCCGGTGACGTTGATCTCCCCGTGCCGCAGGGCCGCCTCGGTGACGTCCTGCGCGGCGTGCTCGGTGGCGTCCTCGGTGACGCCATGGGTGGCGTCCTGGGTCGGCCCGGGGTCGCGATCAGCCAACGGCGCCGCGGTGGTAGCCGTTCAGCCTCGGGCAGATGTGCCCTTCGGGGTCGAGCGGGTTGCTGCACAACGGGCAGGGCGGGCGCCCGGCGGCGACCACCTGCTCCGCGTGCTTGGCGAAGTCGCGTGCGGCGGCCAGTGACAGAAACACCCGCAGGGCGTCGGGACCGTCCTCCCGGTCCTCCAGCACGATGTCCTCGCCGACCTCCTCCTCGGACAGGGCGAGCAGCTCGACGATCACCTGCGAACCCTCGCCGTCCCAGGCCAGGCCCATGGTGCCGACCCGGAACTCGGCGTCGACCGGGGTGGCCAGGGTCAGCTCGCCCTCCGACGGGGTCTGGGGTTCGGCCTGCGCGCCGAACCGCCGGGCGACCTCGGTGATCAGCGAACCGAGCCGGTCGGCCAGCACGGCGACCTGCTGCTTCTCGCAGGAGACGGACAGCACCCGGCGGCCGTCGACGACCTGGAGGAAGAATTCGCGTTCACCGGGCTGCCCGATGGTCCCGGCGAGGAACCGTTCGGGTGAGCGGAAGACGTGGATCTGACGCGACATGGCGGTCCTGAGCTTAGTCGTCCCGAGGATCAGCGGGTGACGCCGCCGGGCACGGCGTCGCTGGTCTGCTCATCGGTGGGGGCGGTCGGCGGGGGTGGTTGGGCCAGGATCGGGTCGCCGGTGTCGTTGATCCGCTCGACGAACGGGCGCAGCGGCGTGTAACGGATCACCGAGACCGAGGCGGGGGCGACGACGATCCGCTGGAACGCGTCCAGGTGCAGGCCCAGCGCGTCGGCCAGGATCGCCTTGATGACGTCGCCGTGCGAGCACACCAGCACGGTCAGGTCGTCGGTCGCCGACTGCCGGATGCCCCGGATCGCTTCGGCGGCCCGGGTCGACATGTCGGCCAGGCCCTCGCCGTCCGGGAACACCGCCGCCGACGGATGGGCCTGCACGACCCGCCACAACGGCTCGTGCAGCAGATCCTTGAGGGCGCGGCCGGACCAGGTGCCGTAGTCCACCTCGAGCAGCCGGTCGTCGATGGTGACCGGAAGGTCGAGCGCGGCCGCCAGCGGCGCCAGGGTCTGCCGGCACCGCTCCAGCGGCGAGGAGACCAGCCGGTCGATGCTGATCTCCTTCAGGCGCCGGGCGAGGTTCGCGGCCTGCTCCCGGCCCTGCTCGTCCAGCTCCACGCCGGGGGTGCGGCCGGCCAGGGTGCCCGCGGCGTTGGAGGTGGAGCGGCCGTGCCGGACCAGGACGACGGTGACGGTCGGCGGCCTCTTCTCCTCGGGCTTCTCCGTGGGCTTTTCCTCCTGGGGCCGGTTCACACCCGGACCCCGGTGTCGGTGACGAACCCGGTGGTCAGCAACAGGATCAGCACGGCGGCCAGCGCGAACCGGTACCAGACGAACACTCTGATCGTGTGCCTGGTGACGAACCGCAGCATCCAGGCGACCGTGGCGTAGGCGACGACGAAGCTGACGCCCATGCCGACCAGGGTCAGCGTCAGGCCCACTCCCCCGTCCGAGATGGCATCCGGCAACTCCAGCACCGTGGCCCCGGCCAGGGCGGGGATGCCCAGCAGGTATCCGAACCGGGCCGCCGTCACCCGGTTGACCCCGAGCATCAGGCCGGCCGAGATGGTGGCGCCGGAGCGGGAGATGCCGGGGATCAGGGCCAGCGCCTGGGTGCCGCCGATGATCAGCGCGTCCTTGAGCCGCAGGTCCTTCTCCTCGCGCCGCTGGGTGGCCATCGCCTCGGCGGCCAGCATGACGAAGCCCCAGACGATCAGCGCGATCGCCACCACCCACAGGGAGCGCAGCGGCCCCTTGATCAGATCTCGGGCCAGCACCCCGACGATGACGATCGGGATCGACCCGATGATCACCAGCCAGGCCTCGCGGTAGCTGGGGTCGCTCCGGTGCTCGGCGTGCCGCAGGCCGCGGAACCAGGCCATCAGCAGCCGGCCGATGTCCTTGCGGAGGTACAGGACGAGCGCGGCGATCGCGCCGACCTGGATGACCGCGATGAACGACGTGATGGACGGGTCGTCGATCTGCAGACCCATCAGCCCGGCGACGATGGTCTGGTGCCCGGTCGAGGAGACCGGCAGGAATTCCGTGAGGCCCTCGACGATGCCGAGGATGACCGCCTGCAGCAGGTTCACGCCGCCGCCCTTCCGGGGCACCCCGCAGGCACCGATGGCACCCGCCAGCAGTCCCTGCGAACGGCGGCGGCCCTGTGGTGATGATTCACGCCGAGCACTACCGCCCGCCCTGCGTTCATGCGCCCAACCCGGCGCGCTGGGCGGCGGCCGCCACCGTGGTCAGGGTGGCGATCTTGCCGTCCAGGTCGGCGTCGAAGCATGCCACCGAGATGGAGGTGACACCCGCGTCCGCGAGCCGGTCCAGCCGTTCGGCGATCCGGTGCTCGTCGCCGAGCAGGCCGGTGCGGTCGATGAAGTCGTAGGGCACCGCGGCGGCGGCGCCGGCGTAGTCCCGGGCCAGGAACCGCCGCTGCACCTCGTCGGCCTCCTCGCGGTAGCCCATCTCGGCGGCCGTGCGGTGGTAGAAGTTCGTCTTCGGCGAACCCATGCCGCCGATGTACAGGGCGGCGTGGGCGCGGGCGCGGTTGGCGGCCCGGCCCGGGTCGGCGTCCACCGAGGTCGGCACGGTCACGCAGATGTCGATATCGGCGGGGTTGCGGCCGGCGTCGGTCGCGGACTGGCCGATCCGGGTGATGGATGCGCCCGCGGTGTCGGGATCGAAAAAGATGCCCAGCCAGCCCTCGGCGATGCGTCCGGTGAGGTCCAGGTTCTTCGGGCCGATCGCGGCCAGGTAGATCGGGATCTGCGGACGCACCGGCTGCAGCGCCAGGACCAGGGATTTGCCCTGGCCGCCGGGCAGCGGCAGGGTGAAGTGCTCGCCGCCCGCGGTGACCCGGCGTCGGCTGATGGCCTGCCGGACGATCTGCACGTATTCCTCGGTGCGGCCGATCGGGTCGCCGAACCGCACGCCGTGCCAGCCCTCGGAGACCTGCGGGCCGGACACGCCCAGGCCCAGGCTGAACCGGCCCTGGGACAGCGCATCCAGAGTGGCCGCGGTCATCGCGGTCATCGCCGGTGTGCGACCCGGGATCTGCAGGACCGCCGACCCGATGCCTATCCGGTGCGTGCGGGCGGCCACCGCCGACAGCACGGTCACCGCGTCCGACCCGTACGCCTCGGCCGCCCACACGCAGTCGAAGCCCAGTGATTCGGCGGCCACGGCCAGGGCCAGGTTGTCGGCCAATTCTTCGGCGGTGCTGACGTAGCCAAGGTTCAGGCCGATGCGTATCTTGCGTGCCACTTCTGCGGGTGCCCCCTGTGTCGACGCGCGCTCCGGCCGGTCGTCACGGAGCGTGCTGGTTCGGTTGCGTTGACGCTGGTGCCGGGGTACGGCACCGCAGGGCAACGGTACCGGGAGCGCACCCCCGCCCTGGTCCACCGCCCGCTGTCGATAGGTTGGCGGGTATGGACTCGCGCTATCTGGGGCGCAGCGGCCTGCAGGTCTCCCGGCTGGCGCTGGGCACGATGACCTGGGGTCGGGACACCGACGCCGATGCCGCCGCGGCCCAGCTGGAGGCGTTCGTCGAGGCCGGCGGCACGCTCATCGACACCGCGAACGTCTACGGCGACGGGGCGGCCGAGTCGATTCTCGGGACGCTGGTGCCGGACGTCGTGCCGCGCTCGTCGGTGGTGCTGTCCACCACCTCGGTGGGGGTCGGCGGCGGGCGCGGCTCGTTGCTGGCCGCTCTGGACGCTTCACTGGCCCGGCTCGGCACCGACCACGTCGACCTGTGGCAAGTGCACGGCTTCGACGCCGAGGTGCCGTTCGAGGAGACCTGCTCGGCGCTCTCCGTGGCCGTGTCCTCGGGGCGGGCCAGGTACGTCGGAGTGTCGGGGATGACCGGCTGGCAGGCGGCCACCCTGGCGTCCTGGCTGCTGGCCTCCGCCGGCTCGTCGCCCCTGGTCAGTGCGCAGACCGAGTACTCGTTGCTCGACCGTTCCTCCGAGGAGACCCTGCAGCCCGCCACGGCGGTGCACGGACTGGGCCTGCTGGCCTGGGCGCCGTTGGGGCGCGGCGTGCTCACCGGCAAGTACCGGCACGGCACTCCGGCCGAGTCGCGGGGCGCGTCCCCGCACTTCACCCGGTACGTCGGGCGCTACCGCACCGAACAGGCGGCGCGGGTGGTCGAGGCGGTGGCCACGGCGGCCGAAGGCCTGGGCACCACGCCGCTTTCGGTGGCCTGTGGGTGGGTATTGGGCCGGCCCGCGGTGACGTCCGTGGTCGTCGGCGCGCGGGACCGGGCGCAACTCATCGGCTCGCTAGGGGCGGAGCAGGTGGTCCTGCCGGCCGAGATCCGCAGTGCCCTGGACGACGTCAGCGCGGCCTGAGCCGCTCAACGTGTGTTGCCCCTGCTTCGTCGGGCGGCGTGCTGCGGGCGGCGTGCGCCGTTCTGCGGGCGGTAGGCGGTGTGGGCGTGCGGCGGGCGCGGTGCGGCGTGGGGCGTGCAGCGGGCGGCCCTCCGGTTGCGTGCGGAGGTTCGGCAGGTGTGGCGCCTGCTGATCTTCCGCGGCTCGGTTCGGGCTGGTGGTGGGTGGGGTGGGCCCGGTTGACCGCGGAGGTTCGGCCGGTGTGGCGCCTGCTGTTCTTCCGCGGCTCGGTTCGCGCTGGCGGTGGGTGGGGTGCGCCCGGCTGGGTGCGGAAGTTCGGCAGGTGTGGCGCCTGCCGATCCTCCGCAGTCAGGGCCCCGCTCGGCCGGCAGCAGCGAGCGTCAACCACCGTTTGCAGCGGGCGGGATCGAGCAATCGGGGCCGCAGCGACCGATTGATTCCGGCCAGCCACGTTGTTGCAGGGCGAGCGCCACCTGCGCGGCGGCGACGCACGGCTCCCCGACGACGTCGCGCCATCCGAAACGCAGCACGTCGCGCCCGGTGAGCGTCGTCTCGTTGTCCCGCCGCATGTCTCGGAACGCCTGATCGGGCGGATGCGCCTCCTGCCCGTCGAGTTCGACGATGAGCCGCCACCGCTCGTACTCGACGTCGCGATACCGCTTCCGTCCGGACACCGTGACGTCGAGAAGATTGCGTCGACCGATCGGGAGTCGATGGGGGACCTCGACCCGCCGCCGATAGTGCAACTCCAGTGGCGAGGCCACCCCCTCCTCCGCTTCGGCAAGCAGGTCACGAAGCAGGGCGCGTCGTGGCTGGGAGCTCCGCGCGCTGATCGCTCCCTCGATTCGGCCCGGGGTGGTCTTGCGCCGTTGGATGGCTCGCAGGATCAGCCCGACCACGTCGGCCTCGGGGAGCGTGGCGCATTCGTCCAACAGTGACTCCTCGATCCGGATGCGAGGCGGGGCGGCGGCCGGGTGTACGGGCGTATCCCGACGGTTGAGGGCGCGTCGTCGGTGCATGCGAACATCGGGCAGTCGTTCGACCCGGCGAGCCTCCGGGATCGAGATGTGCAGGGCGTCGGGCTTCTGGTCGATCACGCCGAACAGCCAAAGGGCGGTCGAGCAGCAGGCGGCCGCGCCGCGACCGGCGTACAACAGGGCCGCCCACACCTCCTGCTCCGGGCTGATCGTGCCGGTGAAGGTGGCGTACACCCCGAGGTGGACACGCTGCCAGCGTCCGTTGTCGACGTTGGTGGCCGCCACGGACCGAGTCAGCCCGAGTTCGAGGAGCTGACGACGGCTGATGAGGCCGCCCTGCTCTGCCGCGACGGCATGCCAGACCGGGTTCGAGGCGACCTTGCGAAGCAACATGATGACGATCGTGACTGCTTCGGAAGGGCCAAACCGACCTATCCACAATTTTGGGGTGCAGACAGGATCCGAGTCAGTGTCCAATGCGGACCTGTCCACAATGGTCGCAACCTGCGGGCCGGGTGCGGAAGTTCGGCCGGTGCGACGCCTGCGGATGCTCCGCACATTGCGGTCGGTCGCGGGGTGGGGCGGCTGCGTCGGCGTCCGGGTCCTGGCTGCGGAGATTCGGCCGGTGTGGCGCCTGCGGATGCTCCGCAGGCTGGGGTGTCTGCGGCCTGGGTGGATCCACTCGAGGCATGGCGAGGTGTTCGGCCGGGGGCGGCACCGATCGGACGCGGCTCGGACGAGGACCCGGAGGCGGGTAGCCTGCCGGGCGTGCCCGACGTGTTCGCCGAATTCTGCGCCGCCGGCCTGTGGCCGGGGGTCGGGCCGGGCCTGAGCAAGCAGTTCGCCGCCGCCGGGATCCGCTCCCCGGCCGACGTCACCGCGCCCAAGCTCGCCGCCCTCCCGAGAATGACCGACCGCCGGGCCGGCCGGCTGCTGACCGGGTTCATCGGCGCCGGCCAGCTGTACGACATCGCCGAACTGCTGGTCCCGGTGGAGATCCCGGCCCGCTGGGCGACCAGGCTCGCCGATGCTCTCGGGATCGACGCGCCGACCCGGCTGCGCGACGACCCCTGGCGGCTGATCGCCGTCCTGCCCGACGCCACCGTCGCCCAGGCCGACCGGCTGGCCCGCGAGCTTCACCCCGGTGTGCGGCGGGACGACCCGCGTCGGGGTCGTGCATTGGTCCAATGGACGCTGGCCCGGCACGCCCGGGACGGGCACACCACCTCACCGGCCGCCCTGGTCGCCGCCGGAATCCGGCCGTTCGGCGTCGACCCGGAGCCGGCGATCGGTGCGGCCCTGCTCTCCGACGAAGTGCTGTCGGTGCCCGCGCCCGACGGCGGCGGCGAACGATGGCTGGCTCGCAAACAGCTGGCCGACGCCGAGACGACGATCGCCGAGGGATTGGCCCGGCTCATCCGCACCGCCAAGACCCTGGCCGGCGAGCGGGCGGTGAAGCGGGCCGTCACCGACCTCGACGAGGTGCAGGGCGCCGCGGTCGCGCTCGCCGCCAGGCACGGCGTCAGCCTGCTCACGGGCGGGCCCGGCACCGGTAAGAGCCGCACGGTCGAGGCGATCGTCACGCTGTGCGCCGAGGTCGAGGCGTCGATCGCCCTGGCCGCGCCGACCGGCCGGGCCGCCAAGCGGCTGGAGGAACTGGCCGGCAGTGCCGCCTCGACCGTGCACCGGCTGCTGGACGCCCGCCCGCCGGACGCCGGCTCCACGTCCTACGTTTTCGACCGGGACGCCGGCAACCCGATCGAGGCCAAGGTGGTCGTCGTCGACGAGACCTCCATGCTCGACGTCGAACTCGGCGCCGCGCTGATCGCCGCGATCCCCGAAGGCGCGCACCTGGTGATCGTCGGCGACCCCGCACAGCTCCCGTCCATCGGACCCGGACGGGTCCTGGGTGACCTGCTCGAGAGCGGCGCGATCCCCGTCACCGAGCTGACCAAGCTCTACCGGCAGGACGAGGGCGGGACCATCGCCCGGCTGGCCATCGCGGTCCGCGCCGGCGAGTTGCCCCCCGTCAGCGACCCCACCCACGAGGTGGTCATCGTGCCGGCCCGCGGGTCCGACGAAGCCGCGCACCGAGTGGTGCAGGTCGTCACCGACTCCATCCCCCGCGTCTTCGAATGCGAACGCGACCAGATCCAGGTCGTCACCCCCGTGCACCGCGGACCGGCCGGCACCCAGGCGCTGAACCGGGCGCTCAAGGCCGAACTCAATCCGGGCACCGGCACCGTCCGCGGCTTCGACCCCGGCGACCGGGTGGTGGCCACCGCCAACCATCTGGACGCCGAGCCCACCGGCTATGCCAACGGCGAGGTCGGCACCGTGCTGTCGTGCGGCGACAACACGATCCGGGTGTCGTTCACCGGCGGCGAAGCGGAGATCAGCGGCAAGGCCTTGGGCGATCTGCTGCACGGCTGGGCCATCACCGTGCACCGGGCGCAGGGGTCCGAGTGGGAGGCCGTGGTCGTTGTGCTGCCGCCGGAGGCCGGCAACATGCTCTCCCGGCCGCTGGTCTACACCGCGCTGACTCGGGCCCGGCGGCACCTGTCGGTGGTGCACGCGGCCGGTCCGGCGGTGGCCCGCGGGGTGCGGGAGGTCGGCTCGATCCCCCGCCGCACCCGGTTGGCCCGGCTGCTGCGGGCGGAACTGGCTCCCGCGCCGAGGCCGGCCGACCAGGGGCAGGATGCCCTTCCGCTGACGAATTCGGCATGATGGCGGGATGTTCGGTTCCAGCGATGCCGGTGCGGAGGCGGCCGGTGGCGACGGCGAGTCCGGGTCGTCGACCGCGGTCCGGCCGCGGTGGGCGCCAAGTGACGAGTTCGAATACCAGCCGCTGCGGATCGATCCGCGGGTGTCCCGGTCCGCGGCCGCGTCGATGCTCGCGATCCGCGCCGAGTTCGCCGGCTGGGAGCTGGCCCGGGTGCTCAGGTTCCCGGACGGCACCCGGCGGGTGTGGTTGCGCCGCAAGCGCTCCCCCGCGCTGCTGCCCGACCTGATCCCATGACGGCCCGTCGCGGGAACCGGTGAGCCGGGGGGTCGACCCGGCCTGGCGAGTGACCCGCTCCGCGGTGCTGCGGGACGCGGCCGGCGTGTCGATCGCGACCGGCGCGTACGGGATCTCGTTCGGCGCGATCGCGCTGGCCGGCGGGTTGGATCTGTGGCAGACGGCGGCGCTGTCCCTGATGATGTTCACCGGTGGCAGCCAATTCGGGCTGGTCGGGGTGGTGGCCGGCGGGGGTGCGCCGCTGGCCGGGGCGGCGACCGCGATCATGCTGGGCGCCCGCAACGCGCTGTACGGACTGCGGCTGACCGAACTGCTCCAGCTCCGCGGCTGGCGCCGGTTCGCCGCCGCCCAGCTGATCATCGACGAGTCGACGGCGATGTCCATCGGCCGCGACTCGCCGCGGGCGGCCCGGCTGGGCTTCTACGCGACCGGTCTGGGCGTGTTCGTGCTGTGGAATCTGGGCACGCTGATCGGGGTGCTCGGCGCGGCGTGGCTGGCCGACCCGCGGGCGCTCGGCCTGGACGCGGCCGCCCCGGCGGCGTTCCTGGCGTTGCTCGCTCCCCGGCTGCGCGGGCGTGAGGCCTGGGCGATCGCGCTGGTCGCGGCCGTGGTCGCGGTGGTGGCAGTGCCGTTCGTGCCGGTCGGGTTTCCGGTGCTGGTCGCGGCGCTGGTGGGGATCGTCGCGGCGTTCCTGCCCGGCAAGACCGGCCCGGAAGGTGCAACCGGGATCGACGAGGTCGTCGAGGAGATCGATCCGCCCCGGGACGGTGCATCGTGACGCTCTGGATCGGGGTGCTGGTCGGCTGCCTTGGCTGCTACCTGCTCAAACTGGCCGGCGTGTCCGTGCCCGAGTCGGTCCTGAAAAGGCCCCGGGT
>DATDBV010000261.1:0-5663 GCA_036524715.1 Nakamurella sp.
CGACCACAATGCGGTGCTGCGGCTCGGCGTCACCCACACCCCGGAGCCGCGGATCCTGGATCGGTTCGCCCTGGACGGCTACGACCTGATCCTGGCCGGCCACACGCACGGCGGTCAGGTCCGGGTCCCGTTGTTCGGCGCGGTCGTCACGAACTGCGGGCTGGACCGGTCCCGGGCGCGGGGGGTGTCCCGCTGGGGGTCGCACACGATGCTGAACGTGTCCGCCGGGCTGGGCACCAGCCCGTACATGCCGATGCGGTTCTGCTGCCGGCCGGAGGCGACGCTGCTGACCCTCCGGGCCCGGCCGGCCTGATCGTTCCTCGACTCGACCGGTGTCGCGGGCCGGGACGGGCCGGGCCGGGCCGTCCGGCCCGCGGGCCGGGCCGGGCCGCCGGGCCGCGGAACATCAGGGCGCACCCAGCGACCCGATGTCCGCAAACCGCGTCCGACGAGCCCGCCCACCCCGCCGTCAGGCACCCCGCGGAACATCCGGGTCGCCCGACGACCCAATGTTCCGCAAACCGCGTCGGACGAGCCGGCCCACGTCAGCGGTAGGCACCCCGCGGAACATACGGGCGCACCTGGCGACCGGATGTTCCGCAAACCGCGTCGGACGAACCGGCCGACGCCGTCGGCCGACATCCCGCGGAACTTCTGGGCGCACCTGGCGACCGGATGTTCCGCAGGGAGCGTGGGACGGCCGCCCGCACTCTCGAATCCGATGGCCGGACAACGGCTGAGACCGCACGGGACGCTGCCCTGCGGCCCAACCTCCGCGCGGCCCAGCCCCGCGGTCGCGCACCGTTCGGGCCGGGCGCAGTGTGGTCGGGGGCGCTCCTGGGATCGGCTAGACTCGTCGAGGCTTTCGGGGTGTGGCGCAGCTTGGTAGCGCGCTTCGTTCGGGACGAAGAGGTCGTGGGTTCGAATCCCGCCACCCCGACCAGGAGGCTCGAAGGGTTCCGACTCGGCAATCGGGTCGGAGCACCTTCGCACTTGCGCCGTCCCGGCTGCCGAGACCCCCCGCAGCCGGGGGCCCCCACACCGGCGAGCACACGCTTGCCGTTTGATCTGAGTGCGGAATCCGAATCTCGGGCTCCGCGCCCGGGAGGGGGGAGCCTCCACAGGCCGCCGTCGTCGGCACCGGCAGGCGCTACCGGCCAGTTGGAACCTGCGCGCCGTTCACCGCTCACACGAGACCGTCGGATCGACCGACCGCCGTCACCGTCGGTCAGCCGCCACCGACCCGGGTAGGAAGTGTGCGTTCCTCCCCCTGCCCTCCCCGCGAACGAGGAAACCTTCACTCACCAGCCTTTCAAGGTGCTTGAGAGCGCCCTGCTGCGTGAGTCCGCTCAACTGTGCGTAGTCGCCCGAGGTGATCCGATCATGAGCGCTCAGCCAAGCCAGGACGACCTTCTTGGGTTCTGCTGGTCGCCGGTATGCGAGCAACCCCTTGGCTCGCAGTGCGTCGCGATCCGGACCCCCCTCGACCACGGCGATGGCCGCTTTGGAGAGCACCCACACATCCTTCAACCGAACTAGCAGCGGATGCTGGCCTACCCGGCATTCTGCCGCCCACTCCAGTGCCTCAGCGGCCTCGGCGGAGGTCCGTTGCAGGACACCCGCCAGCCGGTCCGGCGTCGCCATCGGATTCCGCAGCAGGTCGCCGACAATCAAGGCCACCCTGACGTCACGCCGCCGAACCGGAGGTTCGAGGAGAGCGCCATGATCGGGACGACCGGGTCGCCGCCGACCAGACGAACCCTGACTCGCGGGCCGGCCCTTCGACGATCATCGGAGGCCGGCGGCCCAATGCGACCATCTCTCGGTACATCCGGTCCACCCCGAGACCCTGCTTCTCGACCAGGCCGAGCGCGCGGAACAGGTCGGCGAGTGCCGGATGCCGGGCAAATCGCTGCATCAACAGAGTCTGCGAGGTGATCCCGCCGACGAAACCACCCGGACTGATGACTTGGAGGGCGGAGTCCGCCTGGCTCCAGGTGACCGTGACCGGATCGGGCTGGAGCCAATCGCGATGGACAAGTGCATTCAGCACCGCTTCACGCACCGCTGCGGATGGCACTCGGCGTATTCGTGATTCGGCGAAACCACCTCGGACGGTGATGTCGGTGTTGACCGAATCGAGGCGGTCTTCCGTGACGGACAGTTGCTCGATGCTGAGCCCCGCGAGATCTGATGCCGGAAGCAGCACATCGCCGCCTTCGACATCGAGCATCGACATAGCGATGTCGGTCCGGTCGGCCGGACAGAACAGCAACACGCCGGCCTGGGTGAGTCGCCCGTCCGGGCGGAGCACTCCCAGACGCCGTAGGAGATCGGAAGGGCCGATCGTCCGGGCATCCTCGGAACCGGTGACGAACATGTACCGGCGGGCATCGACCATCGCACCGTCGGTCACATCCTCGGTGGTCCGTGCCGTGGCTGTGGCCATGCTGTCGTAACCGGCGACGTCCTGGCGATGCTGCCACCACTCGGCACGATCGACCGGCGCGCAGTGCGCACCCACGCGCCAACGGATTCGACCCGATGTGTCGTCGATCGGCTCGGGCGCCGGCGAGATCAGTAGGACGAGGAGCCGGACGCCGTTCACTTCCACTTCTTCGACGGGCGGCGCGACGTCGACCCGTTCGTGGATGCTGTTGGCGAAGCCATTCCGGGTCGAGAGCGGTTCCGAGCAAGTCACCGGTCCTATTCTCGACGCCGACGATCAGGGCTCCGCCGCCCGGCGTATTGGCGAACCGCGTGACTTCATCGGCCAGATGTGTCGCCGCGGCCAGGTTGCGGGTGTGCCCCGCCAGGAGTACACCACCACTGCCCCGCCGCCCGGCCTCTTCCTTGCAGTCCACGCGCTCACGTTCCGCGTCATCCGGCAGGATCCCCGCACGAATCTTCCGCAGGACCTCATCCACCGCTCGACGGAGCAGCGCAAGATGATGATGATGATGATCCACCAGGCCAGCTTCCGGATGAAACGCGGAACGTCATCGCAGCAGGCCAGACGGCCAGACCTGTTTAATATTAGGAACCCAGCAATCTTCAACAGTTGCTCGCCCGGCCCTTCGTCGTTGTGATTTCCGCTGCGTGTACAGCAACGTGATAGCACCACGACGCCCAGGTCTGCGCCGGCGGGCCGCACCCTGGGTCCATGGCCGAACCGCTGTCCGCTGTTGAGCCCGAGCGCGAGGTCCTGACCTGGGCCGACTTGGACGACGGCATCCGGGAACTGGCCCAGCAGGTGGTCGTCTCCGGCTTCAGGCCCGACTTGGTGGTCGCGATTTCCCGGGCGGCCTGCTGCCCGCCGGCCCGGCGGCCCGCTCGCCGACGCGCCGGGCACCAAAGACGGCCAACGGCCCGGTAATCCGCACGACGAGGTAAGCGTTCTCTTCGATGCGTTCGAAAGCCCTTACATTGTAAGGTCCTCGGGGGAATCGTGGCGGCCGGACTCAAGTTGGGGGCCGGCACGCGCACGCACCGTCGAGCGCCAGAAGGGGAGAGCTTCACCCACGCCGATGGCCGGCGCATGGCCGAGGATCTGCCCGAACGGGACCCGCGCCCGACGGCCATCGTCGCGGGCTGCGACACACCGGCGTTCGGCGTCAACGTCGCGGCCCGCGATCGCCACCTCCGCGTGCCCGAGGATCTCAGCGTAGTCGGGTTCGACGACACCTTTCTCGCCGATTCGACGGCACCGCCGCTGTCGACATCCGCCAACCCTGCGCGGGATAGGCCGGCTTGCCGTGCGGACGGTGCTCGCGCTCGCCCGGGGTGAGCGTCCGGACACCCACCACTTCGAATTGGCGACGACACTGTTCGTGCGCGAATCCACCGCGCCATCGATGCCGGCCGCCAAACCGACATCGCCGTGACGTGGAATGGCCACCCGGGCGTCTACTGCTCACGCATACCCCACGGCGAGCCGTACTCGTTGACCAGGTCCAGGAACGGCCGGGGCGGGAGCGCCTCGGGCCCCAGCACCCCGGCCCCGGACCACGCCCCGGCGGCGATCAGCTCCAGCGCCACTACCGGATTCAACGCCGTCTGCCAGACCACCGCCTGCGCCCCGTACTCGCGCATCGACCACTCGTTGTCCACGACGTGGTACAGATACACCTCGCGGGGCCGGCCGTCCTTGCCCAACCCCTTCACCCAGAGCCCGGCGCAGGTCTTGCCCGTCATCCGATCCCCGAGCCGGGCCGGGTTCGGCAGCACCGCGGCCACCACGTCACGAGGCGACACCGAGACCGAGCCAACGGTGACCGGGTCGGTGCGGTCCAGGCCGAGCTTGTGCAGCACCCGCAGCACCTCGATGAACTCCTCGCCCAGCCCGTACTTGAAGGTGACCCGCCCGGCGTCGATCCAGCGGGGCATCAGCAGCACCTCCTCGTGCTCGACGTTCACGCACTCCACCGGCCCGATGCCGTCCGGGAAGTCGAACACCTCCGGCTCGCTGAACGGCGCCGTGGTGAACCAGCCCCGGTCCTTCTCCCAGATCACCGGCGGGTTCAGGCACTCCTCGATCGTCGTCCAGATGGAGAAGCTCGGCGCGAAGTCGTGACCGGACACCACCAGGTTGGACCCGTCCCGCACCCCCAACTCCTCGACCGATGAGAACAGCTCGTCCGCGGCGTAGCGGGCGAACACGTCGGCCATCCCCGGTTCGATGCCGATGCCGACCAGCGCCAGCCGACCGGCCGACTCCCACTCCGCGGCCAGCGCGAACTGCTCGTCCCCCAGCTTCACACCGGTCCGCGTGTACGGCTCGGTCGGGTGCGGCCGGGACAGCGACATGGCCATGTCCAGATAGTCGATGCCGGCGGCCAGCGCGGCCCGGAACAGCGGCATGACGAACCGTGGATCGGTCGCGTTGACCAGCGCGTCGCAGCGGTGCTCGACGATCAACGCCGCCACCTGGCCGGAATCGGAGGCATCCACCCGCGCCGAGACGAACCGCGGGTCACCGGTCGACGAGGCCACCGCGGCCGCCCGCTCGCCGTCGTAGTCGGACACGATCACCGCTTCGAAGAACGTCCGCCGAGCCGCGATCAGCGCGATCGCCCCGCCGACGCCCCCTGCCCCGACCAGCAACACCCGCATGGCGGCACCCTCTCCACGAGAAATTTCACGGACAGAGACGCCCGACCGCGCAAATGGGTCGAGTCGGTGCCATTATCAGGTCAGTTGGCCGAGCTTGCGCGGCCACCATCCAAACAGACGGAGGGAACGGCGCCCGGAAGGGCAGGAACCCCAGGAGGCGCCCCATGGCGGCCAAGCCAGACAAGCCCGACCGCACCGACCCGCCCGACCCGTCCCCGGCGACCCTCAAGGCCGGCGCCATCGGCTTTGTCAGCTCCATGTCCATCGGTCTGGCGGCCACCTCGCCGGCGTACTCCCTGGCCGCGATCATCGGACCGGTGGTCGCACTCGTCGGGGTGTACGCCCCGGGCATCATGCTCGCCTCGTTCGTGCCGATGCTGCTGATCGCCTCGGCCTTCTACTACCTGAACCGGGTCGACTCCGACTGCGGCACCACCTTCTCCTGGGTCACCCGGGCCATGGGTCCGTGGCTGGGCTGGCTCGGCGGCTGGGCCATCGGCATGACCGGGGTGCTGATCGTCGGCTCGCTGGCCAACGTCGGCGTCACCTAC
>DATDBV010000262.1:0-5472 GCA_036524715.1 Nakamurella sp.
TGGCCGGGGGTGTTCATCATCATCATCGTGTTGTGCATCCAGTTCATCGGTGACGGCCTGCGCGACGCCTTCGACCCGCGACAGAAGCGGGTACCCAAGCAGAAGGACCTGAGGAAGGCGGCCACGCTCCCCGCTGCGGAGCCGAAGGACGCGGTAGGCACCGGCACCATGAAGACTCTCGAGCCGTGAGCACCCCCGCCACCGCCCGGTCAGACCAGCAGGCTGGCGATCGCCCAGACGACGAGCGTCGGCAGCGCCGCCAGCAACCCAAAGTGCCATTGGACCGGGGCTCGGTCGAACTCCAACCGCGGATCGTCCAGATACCCGGCATCCCCGAGTTCCTGCCAGCGGCGCCGCACCTCAATGGCCGCCTCACCTGCCGGGCTGGACGGAGAGTCGCTGGCGCGCATGCTCTTTCCGGTGCTGGACACCTCGAGCGGCACCTCCCGGGAATCCTGTTCGGTCAATCGGCGGCCGAGTTGCCAGCCGGACGCCGGCGCGGCCCATGCCGCGAACCGGCCATAGGCGGTGTGCAGGGTCAGTGCCCACCTGGTGTCCACATCGGTGATCGACGGCCAGGGCAGCCGAATCGTGCGGAACACGTTCACCAGTTCGACCCCGCCGTCATCGATCACCACACACGGGCGCCAGAACATCGCCCAGACCAGCAGGGCCGGCAGCCACGCCCACGGCGCTCCGCGCAGCAGCCCATCGACGCCGCCCTGGGTGACCATGGCCACCACGGCAAGGCCGGCCAGCACCCAGATGACGACGGCCAGTGCGCGGCCGAATCTGGACCGGTATCGGTGGGGCATCCCTGCATGGTGGCATGCAAGGCCACGGCAGATCGGTGAAGGGAATACATCGATGACGGTCTTCCCAACCACGTCCAGCACCGACACGGCGGCGCCGGTCGTGACGGTGACCGACCTGGAGATCGACTTCTGGGTCGACGGCACCTGGTATCCCGCGGTGGTCGGGGCGAACTTCGAATTGCGCCCAGGTGAAGTGCTCGCCCTGGTCGGTGAATCCGGCTCGGGCAAGTCGACGACGGCCATGGCGTTGCTCGGCCTGCTACCGAAGAACAGTCACGTCCGCGGGTCGATCGAGCTGGGCGACGTGCAACTGGTCGGCGCCGATGCCCGCGAGTTGCGGTCGATCCGTGGCCGGGATGCGTCGGTGATCTTCCAGGAGCCGATGACCGCATTGAACCCCGTGTACACGGTTGGTTTCCAGATCGGCGAGATGCTTCGCAGCCACAACGCGATGTCGCCGAAGGCGGCACGGGCGCGGGCGATCGAGCTGCTGACGATGGTCGAGATCCCCGACCCCAAGCGCCGGGTCGATTCCTACCCGCACCAGCTCTCCGGTGGTCAACGGCAACGCGCGATGATCGCCCAGTCGCTGGCGTGTGATCCTCCGCTGCTGATCGCCGACGAACCCACCACCGCGCTGGATGTCACGGTCCAGGCCGAAATCCTCAAGTTGATGCGGGATCTCAAGCACCGCATCGATGCGGCCATCGTGCTGATCACCCACGACATGGGAGTGGTGGCGGACATGGCCGACCGGGTCTTGGTGATGAAGGACGGCCGGATCGTGGAATCCGGCACCGCGGACGAGATCTTCAACCGGCCGATCGAGCCCTACACGGTGCAACTGCTGAACGCGGTGCCGCACCTGGGGTCGATCACCAACCCGGACGAGCTCGAGACGATGGCCCAGATGGACGAGGCTGTCGGAGCGCCCGACGAGGTCGGCATCGGGATGAAGGCGGTTGACCGGCCTGGCGAACCCGTGGTGCACCGCGCCGGGCTGGCCGAGGGAGTCGAAGCGATCATCGAGCTGACCGATGTCGCCATCGAGTATCCCAAACGTGGCCGCACTCCGGCGTTCCGCGCGGTCGAGGGGCTCACCCTGCAGCTCGGCCGCGGCGAGGTGATGGGTCTGGTCGGCGAGTCGGGGTCGGGAAAGACGACGGTCGGCCGGGCACTGGTCGGGCTGCTTCCGATCGTGGAGGGTACGGCCACATTGGTCGGGACGAACCTTGTCGGAGTCGACCCCAAGGAGTTGCGCAAGCTCCGCCAGGATGTGTCGTTCGTCTTCCAGGATCCCGGATCCTCCCTGAACCCGAGGATTCCGATCGGCGAGTCCATCGGCGAGCCCCTGCTGCTGCACGGGATGAAGAAGGGCAAGGAACTCGCCGGCCGCGTGGAGGCGCTGCTCGACCGGGTCCAGTTGCCGCGGGCGATGCGCAACCGATACCCCCACGAATTGTCCGGTGGCCAGCGACAACGCGTCGGCATCGCCCGCGCGCTCGCGCTGGAACCCAAGCTGCTGATCGCCGATGAGCCGACGTCAGCGCTGGACGTGTCGGTCCAGGCCAGGGTGCTGGAGCTTTTCCAGGAATTGCAGCAGGAGAAGGGATTCGCCTGCATCTTCATCTCTCACGACCTGGCGGTGGTGGAAATCCTGGCCCGTCGGATCGCCGTCATGCATCACGGCAAGCTGGTCGAACTCGGGACCCGCGAGCAGATCCTCATGAACCCGTCTCAGGACTACACCAGACGTCTCATCGCCGCGGTGCCGGTGCCGGACCCGGAGGAGCAGCGGCGCCGCCGCATCGAACGGGACGCCATCCTGGCCGCCGGCGTCGGCCTCGACGAGCAGGATGAACTGGCCGGTGTCATACCCGACATGACCGAGGCGCAGGCGCGGGAGAAGGCGAAGGAGGCGCAGGCGACACAGGGACCCGGACCGAACCTCGGCGGGGTCTGAGTTCGGGTTGACCGGCAGGCCGCCGGAGATCGGCGGCCGGCCATCGCCGGGCTGTCCGCAATCACGGCCTCGCCGGCCCGGCCGATAGGCTCGCCCAGGTGCCCGCCCGCCTGCTCGCCGTCCACGCGCATCCCGACGACGAGTCGCTGACCATGGCCGGCACTCTGGCCGGAGCCGCCGCCGGCGGCGCCCTGGTGACGCTGGTCACCGCCACCCTCGGCGAGGAGGGCGAGGTGATCGGGGACGAGCTGCAGGGCCTGGTCGCCGCGCGTGCCGACCAACTCGGCGGGTACCGGCTGACCGAACTTGCCGCCGCCTGCGCCGCGCTGGGCGTGCAGGAAAGGCTGATGCTCGGCGGGCTCGGTGCGTTCCGCGACTCCGGTATGGCCGGCACCCCGTCCGCCGACCACCCGCGGGCGTTCATCCGGGCGCGGTGCGGCGGCCCCGACCACGACCGGGCCTGCGCCGCCCTGGCCGAGGTGATCGACCGGGTCCGCCCGCACGTCGTGCTCACCTATGACGCGGACGGCGGCTACGGGCATCCTGACCACATCGCCACCCACCAGGTCGTCATGGGCGCCGTGCCGCTGGCCGCGTGGCGGGTGCCGCGGGTGTTGGCGGCGGTGCGTCCGCGGACCGCCACCCGGGCCGCCTTCGGCACGGTCCGGGTACCGAGCGGATACCTGGGGGCCGGTGCCGACTTCCTGGCCGAGTATCTGGTCGACGACGAACTGGTGGCCGTGGCGGTTCCCACCGCGCCCGTGGCGGACGAGCGTCGCCGGGCGCTGGCCGCGCACGCGACCCAGGTCGAGCTGCTGGCCGGGAACCTATTCGCGCTGTCCAACCGGATCGCCCAGCCACTCGCGTCGGCCGAGTGCTTCCGGGTGCTGGCCGGCGACGCCGTACCCGCGCGCGCGGACGGACGCCCGGCGCCGGACGTGTTCGCTGGGCTGGACCTGGACCCGTGACGCCGGTGGGAGCGGGGAAGCCCGACCCGGTCGGCCGCGGCCAACCGGTGCCGGCCGGGGAGCCGGTGCGGGCCGGGGAGCCGGCGAGGGCGGGGGAACCGCTGACGGCCGGGGAGCCGGTGCCGGCCGGGGAGCCGGTCGGGCGCGCTGATCCAAGAACCGGTGAACCGGACCAATCAGGCGCGGATGTGGTTCTTGGATCAGCGCAGCGGACCCCGCAGGAGAAGGCCGCCGTTGTGTTGGAGGGGCAGCCGCAACCCGCCGTCGGGGCCTTCGTCGACTGGCTCTTGGTCGGGTTGATCACACTCCTGGCGGGTTGGACCGCTCTGGTCGCGGTGGCGTTCCTGCCCTGGTACCTCGGCCCCCTGCCGATGCCGGTGACCGCGCTGCTGGGCGTCGGCGCCATGATCCTCGCGCCGCGCGCCTGCTACCGGCTGACCGGATCGCTCGCCGCCGCGGTGCTGCCGGTGGCGTCGTGGTTCATCACCTCTGTGTGGCTCGTCCTGCTGCGCAATCCGATGATGAGCAGCCAGGCCGTCACCGTGGTGCAGGGACAGTGGCGGGTGATGCTGCTCCTGGGGTTCGGGTCGTTGGCCGCCGCGGCGACGCTCACCCTGCTGTGGGCGGATCGCACGCGCGCCCGATACGCCGAACCGCCGGCCGCCGACCCGTTGCATGCCGCCGAAGCGGACGAACCGCCCGTCCGGTCCGCCTGAGCGAGCACACCGCACCCGGCCGAGTACACGGCACGGTCCGGCGCGGGTGATACTTGACGGTGCCCATCGGCGGCCACCTCGACCGCTGAAACTGAGCTGGAGAACCGAAGTGACCTATGTGATCGCCGAGCCCTGTGTCGACGTGCTGGACCGCGCCTGCGTCGAGGAGTGTCCGGTCGACTGCATCTACGAGGGTGCCCGAATGCTGTACATCCACCCGGACGAATGTGTCGACTGCGGTGCGTGCGAGCCGGTCTGTCCGGTCGAGGCGATCTTCTACGAGGACGACGTACCGTCCGAATGGGCCGACTACACCCGGGCGAACGTCGACTTCTTCGACGACCTGGGTTCGCCCGGGGGCGCGTCCAAGACCGGCAAGGTGGGCAAGGACGATCCGCTGGTTGCGGCCCTGCCGCCCATGGGGGAGGACCACTGACCAGGTCGGACGACCGGTCGGCCGGTGCGCAGGGCACGTCGTCGGGCCTTCGGCTACCGGCGCCGGTGACCCGGCTGCCCGAGTTCCCGTGGGACACCCTGCTGCCCGCGCGCAAACGGGCGGCCGAGCATCCGGACGGCATGGTCAACCTGTCGATCGGGACGCCGGTCGACCGGGTGCCGCTGCCCATTCGCCGCGCGCTGGCGGATGGCTCCGAAGCCCCCGGCTACCCCACCGTGCACGGGACGGCCTCGGTGCGCGCCGCGTACGCCGAATGGCTGGAGCGGGCGCACGGTGTGACCGGGCTCGATCCGGTGAATGTGATGCCGACCATCGGGTCGAAGGAGTTCGTCGCGGCGCTGCCGACACTGCTCGGCCTACGGGCGGGCGATGCGGTGGTCATCCCCGAGCTCGCGTACCCGACGTACGAGATCGGCGCGATCATGGCCGGGGCGACGGTCATGCGGTCCGACTCGCTGACCGCGGTGGGTCCGGACCGGGTCGCGCTGCTCTGGCTGAACTCGCCGTCGAACCCGACCGGAAAGGTGCTGCCGGTCGAGCACCTGGCCAAGGT
>DATDBV010000263.1:0-6900 GCA_036524715.1 Nakamurella sp.
GATCGGCGGGCGGCGGGTCAACGACGTGGACCCGCAGGGGAGGGACATCGCCATGGTGTTCCAGTCGTACGCGCTGTACCCGCACATGAGCGTGCGGGACAACATCGCCTACGGGCTCAAGCTGCGCAAGATGCCCAAGGACCTGATCGAGCAGCGGATCCAGAAGGCCGCGGACATGCTCGAACTCACCCCCCTGCTCGACCGCAAGCCCAAGCAGCTCTCCGGCGGCCAACGGCAGCGGGTGGCGATGGGCCGGTCCATCGTCCGGGAACCTCAGGTGTTCCTGATGGACGAGCCGCTGTCGAACCTGGACGCCAAGCTCCGGGTGCAGATGCGGGCCGAGATCTCCGCGGTGGTCCGCTCGCTCAACACCACCACTCTGTACGTTACGCACGACCAGACCGAGGCCATGACCATGGGCGACCGGATGGCGGTCATGAAGGCCGGAATCCTGCAGCAGTTGGGCAGTCCCACCGATTGCTACGACACCCCGGTCAACATCTTCGTCGCCCAGTTCGTCGGCTCGCCGCCGATGAACCTGGTTGTGGTGCAGGTCGAGGAGGGACCGGACGGTCTGCAGCTCAGGGGTGAGCGGTCGACCCTGGCGATCCCCGACTCGGTCCTGTCCGCCCGACCGGCGCTCAAGTCGTACGCGGGCAAGCCGGTGGTGGTCGGGGTCCGGAGCGAAGACATGGAAGACGCCGGCCTGGCCAAGGACGCCGACCCGCGGCATCGCTTTTCGGGCAAGGTGACGCTGACCGAGGCGCTCGGATCAGAACTGGTTGTGCACTTCACCTTTCCCGGACAGCGGTTCGTGACCGCGGACACCAAGCTGATTGAGAAGGAGACCGGCGGCGACGAGCTGCATATCGGGGACGAACTCGGCATCGGTTGGGTCGCCTCGTTCGGACCCCGATCGAGGGTGCGGATGGGTGACGAGGTCGAAGTCTTCATCGATGTGGAACGCATCCACTACTTCGACCCCGAGACCTCGCAGGCGATCTGGGCCTGACACTCCGGAGAACCGTTGCCCCCCATGAAGGGTGGGGAACCCGGCGGTGAGCCCGGGGCCCACCACGATGGATCGTCACTCTACGTCGGCGCGCAGACCCCGTCCTTCGGGGACCGGGTGCCGATCCGGGTCCGGGTGCCTCGGTCGGCCGGGGTCGATGGCGTGTACCTGCGGGTGGTCGAGGACGCCGAGCCGCGCTACTTGCCGGCAACCGGCAGCGGACATGTGGACGGCGAGGACTGGTACACCGCCGAGATCACCGTGCACAATCCGGTCACCGGTTACCGGGTGCTGCTGGATCGCGGCGCGGCCGGCTACACCTGGTTGAACGGAACCGGCGAGCACCCCCGGGAGGTCTCCGACCGGCACGACTTCCGGCTCACCACCTACGATCCCGGTCCCGACTGGGGGCCCGATTCGGTGGTGTACCAGATCTTCCCGGACCGGTTCGCGCGTTCCACCGTCCGGGAGCTGCCGGACTGGGCGGTGCCGGCGCAGTGGGACGACCCGGTCGAGCACCGCGGCCCGGACACACCGCGGCAGTTCTACGGCGGCGACCTGGACGGCATCGTCGAGCATCTCGATCACGTCGTCGATCTCGGCGCGACGGCGATCTATCTGACCCCGATCTTCCCGGCCAGGTCCAACCACCGGTACAATGCCACCAGTTTCGACAGCGTCGACCCGCTGCTCGGCGGCGACGAGGCCCTGGCCCGGCTGTCGACCGCCGGCCACGCCCGCGGGCTGCATCTGATCGGTGACTTCACCACCAACCATTCCGGCGACGATCATGCCTGGTTCACCGCCGCGCTGGCCGGCGGGCCGGAACGCGGCTTCTACTACTTCGACAGTGATTCCAGCGATGGGTACGTCTCCTGGATGGGGCACCGCACGCTGCCCAAGTTCAACCTGGAGTCGGCCGAACTGCGGGACCGGTTGTTCGGTCGCGGCGACTCGGTGGTCGCCCGCTGGCTTCGACCACCGTTCGACCTGGACGGGTGGCGCATCGACGTGGCCAACATGACCGGCCGGTACGGGCCGTTCGACCACGGGCACGACGTGGCCCGCGAGCTGCGGGCCACCCTGGACGCGGTCCGGCCGGGGTCGGCGCTGCTGGCCGAGCACTGCCACGACTTCTCCACCGACCTGATCGGTGACGGCTGGCAGGGCGCGATGAACTACGCCGGGTTCACCCGCCCGGTCTGGAGCTGGCTGACTGCCACCGACAACGGATTGGGCTTCCTGGGCATGCCGCAGCGGGTCCCGCGGCGGACCGGGGGCGACACGGCCGCCACCATGCGCGACTTCCTGGCCAGCACCCCCTGGAAGGTGGCCCTGCGGCACTGGAACCTGCTGGCCTCGCACGACACCCCCCGGTTCCGGACCGTCACCGGCGACCCGGTCGCGGTTCGCCTGGGGGTCGGCCTGCAGATGACCTACCCGGGCGCGCCGATGATCTTCGCCGGGGAGGAGCTGGGCCTGGCGGCGGTCGACGGGGAGCACGCACGCACACCGATGCCGTGGTCCCACCCGGAATCGTGGGACCGGGACACGCTGGCGACGTTCCGCGAACTGATCGCCCTTCGCCGGGCTCACCCGGCGTTGCGCACCGGCGGGCTGCGCTGGGTGATCGTCACCGACGACGCCATCGGCTACCTGCGGGAGACCGCCGACGAGCGGTTGCTGGTGGTGGTGGCGCGCGGGCCCTGGTCCGGGGCCGCGTTGCCGGGCCGGCTGACCGGTGGCCCGCCGCAGACGCTGTATGGCGGTGCGGACCTGCTCGCCTCCGAGCGAGCACTGATCGTGCCCGGCGCCGGTCCATGCGTCGGCATCTGGCGGCTGGCCTGACCCACTCGGGTGGGAACGCGCCCACCGATGGGTGACCGCGTGGCGACGATCACACGACGGGGGTTAATCTGGTCGGAGAACTTTCTGACGGTCATGACAACTTCCCCTTCGCTGCCGGGAGGCCACGCCGTGCCAGGCCGCAAGTCCATGCGGGTCCAGACCCGGACGGTGCACGGGCATCTCCGCGCCTACGTGCTCGCCGGTCGCGGGCCGGCGCTGTTGCTGCTGCACGGCGTCGGTTGCGACCATCGCACCTGGGACCCCGTCATCGAACAGCTGTCCGAGCGGTACACGGTCATCGCTCCCGACCTGCTCGGGCACGGGCAGTCCGGCAAGCCACGGGCCGACTACAGCCTGGGTGGTTTCGCCAACGGCATGCGTGACCTGCTGGCGATCCTGGGGATCGACCGGGTGACGGTGGTGGGGCACAGCTTCGGTGGCGGCGTGGCCATGCAGTTCGCCTACCAGTTCCCGCAGTACGCCGAGCGGCTGGTGATGGTGGCCCCCGGCGGCCTCGGCCCGGAGGTGAACCCTCTGCTGCGCGGCCTCACCCTGCCCGGCGGTGCGGCCGCACTCGCGGTCGCCGCCACTCCGCCGGTCTACGCCGCGATGCGGCTGGTCGGGGGTCGGGCCCATGCGATCGGACTGCCCGGCACCGCGGACATCCCAGGCGCTCTTGGCGTGCTCCGGGGCAAGTCCGATCCGGCGGAACGGGACGCGTTCCTGCACGTTCTGCGCGCGGTCGTGGACTGGCGCGGTCAAGTGGTCAGCATGACCGACCGCGCCTACCTGGCCCAGGACATGCCGACGTGCGTGGTGTGGGGGGCCCGGGACACCGTCCTGCCGGTGGTCCACGCGCAGCACGCGCGGCGGGCGATCCCGGGTGCCCGGATCGAGGTGATCAAGGGTGCCGGTCACTTCCCGCACGAGCAGTTCCCGGATCGCTTCGCCGAGATCCTCAACGACTTCATCAGAACCACCGCACCGTCGGTGTACGACGCGAAGAAGTGGCGGACCGCGCTGCGGCGCGGGCGGGCCGGCCAGGCCGCTCGAGTGGGTCTGCGGCTGCCCGATGGCCTTGCCTGTCCGCCCGAGGTCGCCCGGACGGCCGGCTGACCCCTCATGGGGCCGGGGGGCCGACTGACTCCCGCCTGTTGAGCTGCATCGACACCCGGTGCACCTCGGTCGAGCCGGGCGACCCGAGCAGGAGTTCGACCGACCGACGTCCCATCTCGAAATAGGGGATCGCCGCGCTGGTCAGCGACGGGCGCAGCCAACCGGCGAGATCCGAGTCGTCGAACGAGATCACCGATGCGTCCCGCGCGACGGCCCAGCCCAGTTCCTGCAGCGCCTGGTAGGCGCCGAACGCGACCCGATCATTGAGGCAGATGAACGCAGAGGGGCGCCGGCCGCCGGCCAGATAGCCGGCCACCGCGCGGTACGCGTGGTCCGGCCACCACAGGCAGTCGATGATGTCGGCCAGATCGGTGCCCTCGGCGGCCAGCACCTCGCGAATCCCGTCCAGCCGCTCCTGACCGGCGATCGCCTGGGCGGTCCGCTCGCCGACCAGCACGACGCGGTCTCGGTGGCCGTGGTCGAGCAGCTCGCGGGCCACCATCCGGCCCGCCTCGGTCTCGTCGGGGGCGACGGTGGTCAACCGCTTGCCCCGGGCATAGCAGTTGAGCAGCACGACCGGCAGCTTGCGCAGGGTGGCGGGGACGCGGACGATCCGGGTGTCCATCGAGGCGTAGACGAAGCCGCCGACGCCCCGGTCGATCATGCCCTGGATGATGTTGCGCTCCACCTCGGGGTCGCCGCCGGTCTCGCCGACGAACAGCAGGTGCTCGTGCCGCAGGGCCGTGGCCAGCGCGCCCCGGACGATCTCGCCGGCGAACATCTCGCTGGCGATCTGGTCGGACAGCAGGCCGATCGTCTGGGACAGGTTGGTGCGCAGGCTGCGGGCCAGCAGGCTCGGACGGTAGCTCAGCTCGCGGGCGGCCTGGCGGACCCGGCGCTCCGCGTCGGCCGAGATTCGCATGTCCCGGCGTCCGCTGAGCACGAATGACGCGGTCGTCCGGGACACGCCGGCCCGTTCGGCGACGTCGCGCAGCGTCACCCGGGGTGGGGTCGACGGACCGCTGGGCGGCTGCGTCACGCCGACCGTCCGATCATCGTCCGCCGTGCCCTTCCGCTCCGGCCAGGTAGCCGCGGCTCGAGCGGGGCGCCGCTCGTACCAACCATGTCATAGGTCGGTCGCGATGACGGACACGGTCGAGCCGGCATTCGCCCGACGCGACCGGCGTGGCTTCCGGTGTCGGGTCAGTCCTCGTACGCCGGCGGCGGCACGCAGAGCACGGGCCGGGTCGACCAGTGCAGCAGCTTGTGCGGGGTGGAGCCGAGGATGGCGCTGCGCAACGGGCTCTCGCCGTAGGTGCCGACCACGATGAGTCGCGCGTCGTGCCGGTCGGCAACGTCCAGCAGGGCCTGGGCCGGCCGTTCCTCGACGAGTTCGACCTCGACCGTGACGCCGGCGGCCTGCGCGGTCGCGGTGGCGTCGGCGAGAGCCTTGCGTCCCTGCTCGGCCAGCGCCTCCGCGTGGGCGGTGAACTCCTCGCCCATCCGGCTCGGCGGCTCGTCGGCGTACACCACGACCAGGGTCTCGTCGAGCAGCCGGGCGATGTCCACCGCCTGCCCCAGGGCGCGCTGCGCGCCCGGGGACTCGTCGTAGCCCAGCACGATCGTCATCGGCCCGTCCCCTCGTCGTCACCGGCCGAATGCGTGCCGCCGGCGGCCAGCACCGGATCGGCCACCCCGGGCCGCTCCTGCCAGAAGCGGCCGTCGTGGATCCGCCAGAAGATCATGAAGATCACCCCGACGACGAAGATGAACACGCCGATCACCAGCGGCGGCCCGACGCCGAACCAGGCGACGCCCGAGTACGAGTTCTCCGGGTCGGACATGTCGATGATCGACTCGACCAGCAGCCAGCACAGCAGGACCGCCCCGACCACCGGGCCCACTCCGATGAGCAGGAAGTTCCTTGCGCTCTTCGTGAGTTCGCGCCGGTAGTAGATGGCGCAGGCCAGGCCGGTCAACGCGTAGTAGAACGCGATCAGCAGGGACAGCGCGGTCAGCGAATCGAACAGGGCATTCTCGGACAGCCAATTGACCACCAGGTACCAGACGATGGCGATGGCCGCGACCGTCCAGGTGGACACGTCCGGGGTGCGGAAGCGGGGGTGGATGTGACCCAGCGATCTGGGCATCGCGTGCCGGCGGGCCATCGACAGCCCGGTGCGGGACGCCGGGATGATCGTGGTCTGGGTGGACGCGATCGCCGAGGTGGCCACGGCCAGTAGCAGCACCCACGACCAACCGCCCATCGCGCTGTCGGCCAGCGAGGCGAAGATCGCCTCCTCCTCTTCGGCGTTCTCGGTCAGGTAGTCGACGCCGGCATAGGCGACCACCGCGATGGCCACCGACACGTAGCTGACCAGCAGCACGAGCGTCGAGACGATCGCGGCGCGTCCCGGAGTGGTCGACGAGCCCTCGGTCTCCTCGTTCAGGTTGACCGCGGACTCCCAGCCCCAGTAGGCGAAGACACCCAGTAGCAGGCCGCCGGTCAGCGCGGCGCCCCCGGCGCCGAACGGGTTGAGCCAGGACAGCTCGGGGGTGATCGAGTCGTATTCGCTGGTGCCGTTGAAAACGGCGACGAGGGCAACGACCGCGAACACGAGCAGCGCGCCCACCTGGGCGATGATCATGACGTCCTGCAGCCGGGCGGACAGTTCGGTGCCGATGACGCAGATCGCGGTCATCAGCAGAATCAGCGCGATGGTGAGAATCTGTACCACCCACTGGTTCTCGGCCAGATCGTCCAGGCCGAAGGTGAGCAGCGAGTAGGTGACGCCGACGTTGGCCAGCGAGCCGACGATCAGCACCCCGGTCATGCCGATGGCCCAGCCGCCGAGCCAGCCCAGCCACGGACCCATGGCCCGGGTGACCCAGGAGAAGGTGGTGCCGCAGTCGGAGTCGACCCG
>DATDBV010000264.1:0-5955 GCA_036524715.1 Nakamurella sp.
CCGGCGATGGCCTTCGCCGCTCACGATGCTGCTGGTGTTGAGTGGTGCCCGGCGGGTCAGCAGCTGTCCACCGCAGGCACTGCCTAACGGTGGATGCGGCACGACCCGACGGGCGTCGTCCACGTGCTCCACTCCTGGCCCAGGGCCAGGAGGACCGCCCAGCCGACTCGGCGAAGGTGCGCCGGGGTCCTGAACGGTAGGGCTCCTCAGGTGGAGCGTCGTCGCAAGGGGAGGCCCCTGCACCCGCCGGACCGAGACACCTCGTGCTCCCGTCGGTCATGGACGACTTCCAGGTGACGCGCTCACCGTCGACAGCCCACGCCACTCGATCCGTGTTGCTCGGTCACGGCAGTTGCCGCGCGTCGCCGGCGAGGGATCTAGCCGCTCCTCTGCCGGCCCGGTTCGGCGATCCCGCGGTCAGGCCTTTGGTCCCTACCCTGGAGGGGTATGGCGTGCGACGCTGGAGGCACCATATTCCAGGGAGCATCATGAGTGTCATCGACATCACCGTCCTCGTAGTCGCTGTGGGGGCGATTGCCGGTCTCGGCTGGTACTTCTTCGCCCCGCGCCGGGGCCGGACCGCCGAGCTGGCGGGTGGAGTTCAGACGATCGGGGTGACGGTCCAGGGCGGATACAGCCCCGACGTCATCCATGCCCGCCGGGGGGTGCCGTTGGAGATCGTGTTCGACCGGCGTGAGTCCGGAGAGTGCACCAATCGGGTCGTGTTTGCCGACTTGGGCGTCAGTGCCGGGCTGCCGGCCCACAGCACGACGACGGTGCGGCTGCGGCCCGACCGGGCCGGCACGTTCGGCTTCGCGTGCGGGATGAACATGATCCACGGCACCCTGATCGTCGACCCTGCCGACACCGTCGACCCCGCCGGTGGAACAACTGTGGGGGCGTCGTCGGGGACGGCCGCCCCCCAACCTGCGGAGGGCAGCGTCAGTGCGGCCGATGCCGAGGCTGCGGACATGGCGGAGCGGCGGGCAGAGATCGCCGATCTGGCGCGGCGGGTGATCGTCGGGGCGGTGTTGACCGCACCCGTGTTGTTCGCGGTGATGGCCCATGAGGTGTTCGGCGCGGCGTGGGTGCCGGCTGTGCTGCTGAACCACTGGGTGCAGCTGGCGTTGATCACACCGGTGATGCTGTACACGGGTTGGCCGATCCACCGGATCGGCTGGCTGGCCCTGGCGCACCGGTCGGCGGAGATGAACTCGTTGATCACCTTGGGCACCACCGCCGCCTACGGCTACAGCCTGTTGGTGACGCTCGCGCCGGGTCTGTTGCCGGCCGAGGTCCGCGACGTGTACTTCGAAGCCGTCGGGGTGATCATCACCTTGATCTTGTTCGGTCGGCTGCTCGAGGCCCGCGCCAAAGCCGGTACCGGGGAAGCGATCCGGGCCCTGCTTGGCTTGCAGGCCCGAACCGCCCGGGTGGTCCGCGACGGGGTCGAGACCGAGATTCCCGTCGAGGAGGTGGCCGTTGGTGACGAGGTGATCATCCGGCCCGGTGAGAAGATCCCCGTCGACGCCACCGTCATCACCGGCAGCTCAGCGGTGGACGAGTCGATGATCACCGGCGAGCCGATCCCGACCACCAAACGTGACGGTGACACCGTCATCGGTGCCACCTTGAACACGACCGGCTCCTTGCGAGTCCGGGCAGCGAAGGTGGGCGCGGACACGACACTCGCCCAGATCATCCGTCTGGTGCAGCAGGCCCAGTCCTCCAAGGCGCCGATCCAGCGGCTCGCCGACACCATCTCCGGCTACTTCGTGCCGGTGGTGATCGCCATCGCGATCGTGACCTTCACGCTCTGGTTCCTCCTCGGGCCGTCCCCCGCGTTCACCCTCGCGCTGGTCTCAGCGGTAGCCGTGCTGATCATCGCCTGCCCGTGCGCGCTGGGATTGGCCACCCCGCTGTCGATCATGGTGGCAACCGGAAAGGGGGCGCAGGCCGGGGTCTTGATCCGGTCCGCGGAGGCGCTGGAGACCGCCCATAAGCTCGACACCATCGTGGTGGACAAGACCGGCACCGTCACCGCCGGCACCCCGGCACTGACCGACGTTCAGCCGCTGAACGGGTTCGACGAGGAGACCCTGCTGAGGTTGGTCGCCGCGGCGGAGCAGGACAGCGAACATCCCCTCGCCACCGCCATCGCCGCCGCCGCCCGGGACCGCGGACTGAGCCCTTTGCCGGTCAGCGGATTCACCACGATCACCGGGAAGGGGCTGCAGGCCACCGTCGACGGGCGGGAGGTGCTGGTCGGCAACGCGCGGCTGCTGACCGACGCCGGGCTGGACACCAGTGCCGCCGAGGAGGTGGCCGGGCGCTACGCCGCCGACGGCAAAACCCCCATCCTCGTCGCCGTCGACCGACAGGCCGCCGGTGTTCTCGCCGTCGCCGACACCATCAAACCCGACTCGGCGCCGGCCCTCGCCGCGCTGCACGCCCTCGGTCTGTCCACGGTGATGATCACCGGTGACAACCGGCGGACCGCCGCCGCGATCGCCGGCCAGGTCGGCATCGAGACCGTGCTCGCCGAGGTGCTGCCGCAGGACAAAGCCAGCGAAGTCCAGCGGCTCCAAGCTGGCGGTGCCCGGGTCGGCATGGTCGGTGACGGCATCAACGACGCCCCGGCGCTCGCCCAGGCCGACATCGGGTTGGCCATCGGCACCGGCACCGACGTGGCGATCGAGGCCGCCGACATCACCTTGATCTCCGGGTCGCTGACCGGCGTCTCGACCGCGATCAGCCTGTCGCGGGCGACCATGAGAAACATCCGCCAGAATCTGTTCTTCGCGCTGATCTACAACGCGGTCGGCATCCCGATCGCCGCCGGACTGCTCTACCCACTGTTCGGGATCCGGCTCTCGCCGGTCATTGCCGCCGCCGCCATGGCCCTATCGTCTCTGTCGGTGGTGGCCAACGCCAACCGGCTACGCCGCTGGCATCCCGCCCACCCACCCACCAAGCAACCCGCGCCGGTGACACCGCAGGTCCATCTGGGCCCGATCCACGCCACCGCCACCGACACCGCACTGCGTGACGCCGGCCGCGAGGCCGCCGGCACCGTCGACCCCGTCTGCGGGATGACGATCAGCCCCGAGGCAGCCGCCGCAACCCGCAGCATCGAGGACGTGACGTACTACTTCTGCTCGGATCACTGTGCCGCCACCTTCGACAACGACCCCGACCGGTACACCACCACGGCGTAGCGGCACACGGCCGCCGGGGCAGCCCGCCGATCGCTGCCGGGGGGGCAGTTCGGGGGCCGGCCGGCCTTGTACACGGTCGTCGAATCGCCGGCGCCAGGTGGACATCGCAGACGCCCAACGCGACTGTCGGCCACACGGTGCCGCAGCGTCGTACGCTCGGTGCCGTTACGGCGTCAGAGGAACACTCGGCTGGTGGAGCTTGGTGGGGTGGGTTAGCGGAGCGGTCGGGCGGTGCGTACCGCCTGGACGACGTCGTGGATGGCCTGGCTGGCTGCGGCGGAGTCGGCTGGGTCGCTGACCATGGAGTCGTGGGTGGTGGCGTGGGCAATCCGGTGGAGGCTGTTGGTGGACAGGCCAGCCATGTGGTCCTGCTTCTGTTGCCATCCAGCGTCGTTCCCGGTGTCGGCGGTGAGGACGATCAGCGGCTTCCCGTGGAGGTTGGTCAGGGCTGCGGCCTGCTGCATCGCGGTGTTGGCTTCGACGAACTCTTCGATGAAGCTGCCGAGGTCGGGCGCCAGCGACGCGTTGGCGCGCGCCTCGTCCTGTATCCGTGGCGGAAGATCGCCGTAGGAGGCTTGGGCGATCAGCCGTCCGGCGCCGAGGTGAGCGATGGCAGGTACCAGGGCGGCGACGCAACCGAAGACGTTGTCGGCGGTGCTGGTCGGCAGGGCCGGTCCCGGCTTGGGTGCGGTGGAGTCGAGGAGCACCAGGCCGGCGACCTGATCCGGGAACTGCGCGGCGAAGCTTTGGACGTAGAGGCCGCCGAAGGAGCGGCCGGCGAGGACGTAGGGCCCGGGCACGTGCGCCCGGTCGAGCAGCGTGTGCAGGTCGGCGGCGATCTGGGCACCGTCTGCTTAGGCCACGGCGTCTCCAGCTACATGGCCCGGGGCCTCAGGCAGCCGACGGTCGTCGACAACTCGGCCTGGGTGAGTTGCGGCAGCGTCGAGGGTCTTGACGTCGGGGCCTCTACTGATGCCCTGGCATCCTCCGCGGCACGCGCCCGACGAGTGCTCGCCCTGAGCATTGGCCTTTCTCAGGCTGCGGGCCTCGAGTCGCCGGGTGCGCGGTATCCCGGTCATATGACTGGGGCGAGGCCGCGCGAGTCGCGGAATCGTCACAGACATGAACAAGTTGAACAGCACACGACCTGCGGAGGAACTGACATGAGCTCCCCGAGCACGGTAGGACCTTCGACTGGACGCGTCGCACAGGCGGACATCTGGAGCCGGGGCAGCGGCATGGCATGGTGGTCGACCTGGCCCGGGTTCTCGTGGGCAACCTCATCGGGCGACTCAGCCTCGTGGCCCGCGTCAACCGTGGGCGGAAAGCATACGTGCCAGCCAGGCGGTTGCTTCCACCGGATTCCGCCCTGACCCGCGCAGCGCTCGACGTCGCCAACCGCGTCCTACCGGCGACCCTGCTCAACCACAGCTTCCGCAGCTACGTGTTCGGACGCGCACTCGGGGAGCTCGACAACATCCACGTCGACACCGAGCTGCTCTACGCAGCCGCGCTCCTGCACGACGTCGGCCTGGTCGCAGCAGGGGGGCGAGACGACTGCACGCTGACTTCGGCCCACGTCGCCGTGGACGTCGCCGAGCAGGTCGGTCTCTCCACCGCAGCGACCGAAACCCTGCAGACCGCCATCACCATGCACCACAGTCCACGCGTCCCCCGCGAGGCCGGTCCAGTTGCCTACCTGCTCGCCGCCGGCGCCGGGGTGGACGTCGTTGGGCTTCGCAGCTGGGACCTCCCGCCCGGAGTCTTCGAAAGCGCCGTCCGTCAACACCCACGAGTTGGGTTCAAGACGTACTTCATCAACGCGTGGGCCCGCGAGGCAGCCAGGGTGCCGCAGGGCCGCGCCATGCTGCTGCGCCGGTACGGCGCCTTCGCCACGGCCATCACACTCGCCCCGTTCGACGAGTGAGCTGAACACCTCAGGCCGCCGGTTGCGTGGGTGGTGACCCGATCCGGGACATCACGTATCCGAGCAGACCGAACTCATCAGGGCCTGCCTGACCGTCACCATCCGCCGCCAGCACCAGATCCCGGGCAAGGCGCTGATCGGGTTGGTGTCGCTGAAGCACGGCTGGCGGAGCGGGTCGCGGCGTCGAGCGGCGTGAGGGCAACCACCGCCCGCCCGGCGGCCTGGCGGAAACCGAGGGAACCCTGCAAGCCAGCACGCCATTGCGCCAACCGGGGTCACAGTGCCGGTCCACGTAGACCTCGGAGCCATGCAGAGTGCCCCACCTGCAGGGCCTCACGTCACTAGTTGGGGAGACGCCGAGATTCGACAGCCGAAGAACGATCACACCTCTTGCAGATGCTCTGACTGGTAACTACAGTAGTAGCCGTGATGACGATTCATGTGCTGCATGCGGGGAACGGGTACACGTACCTGACCCGCTCGGTGGCGGCATGTGACGCCAGGCTTGGGAAGTCGGAGTCACTCGCGGACTACTACGTGGCCAAGGGGCAGTCGCCCGGACACTGGGCCGGCAAAGGCGCTACCGGGCTCGGCGTCAGTGGGACCGTAACTGAAGCACAGATGAAGAACCTGTTCGGGGAGGGTCGCCACCCCGACGCCGACACCCTGGCGGCCGACCTGGTCGCCGCCGGGGCAACAACTGAGGCGGCAGTCCGGGCGACTCGGTTGGGTCGCCGGTTCCCGCAGTACCAGCCCCGGCCGGGGGTGGCGCGGAAGGTGGCGGAGGCCCGGGCAGCGGAGGAGCGCAGG
>DATDBV010000265.1:0-3450 GCA_036524715.1 Nakamurella sp.
TTCGCCGGGTTCCGTTGCGCCCGCGATGCCGCGCCCGGGGAGGGCTGACGTGTGCCGTCACCTGGCGTACGTGGGTACGCCCATCCGCATGGGCGAGCTGCTCGTCGATCCGGCGTTCTCGCTGGTCCGCCAGTCGTGGGCCCCGCGCCGCCAGCAGCACGGCGTGGTCAACGCGGACGGGTTCGGACTCGGCTGGTACGTCAGTGGGCTCGCTGAACCCGCTCGGCACCGGGGGTCCGGGGCGGTTTGGGCGGACGAGACGTTCGGCGAGCTGTCCAGGGTGGTCCAGGCCGGAGCATTCCTCGCGGCCGTCCGCTCCGCCACAGTGGGAATGGTCGGCGGTCAGTCGGTGGCCGCCGCCGCCCCGTTCCGACACGGACCCTGGCTGTTCAGCCACAACGGCGCGATCGCCGGCTGGCCGAACGTCGCGTCGCGCCTCGCCTGGGGGCTGGATCCGGGGGTGCTGGCCACCCTGGACGCGCCGACCGACTCGGCCCTGCTGTGGGCGATCACGGTGGATCTGCTGCTCCGGGGCAAGACGCCCGGCAGTGCGCTGACCGAGGTGATCGCCCGCGTCCAGGACGCCGGCGGCGGCCGGGCCACCCTGCTGCTCACCGACGGCCGCACCATCACCGCAACCACCTGGGGGACCAGCCTGTGCTGGCGCCGGCTACCCGGCGGGGTGGTGGTCGCGTCCGAGCCCTACGACGACGACCCGGCCTGGGTCGACGTCCCCGATGGATCGTTGCTGTCCGCCGACGCCGACGGCGTCGTCGTCGAGCCCCTCGCCCAACCGACCGTCGACCGCCCTGCCAGCGACCTCTCTGCCCGCGACCGCCCTGCCAACGACCGCCCTGCCAACGACCGCCCTGCCAACGACCTCTCTGCCAACGACGGAGTGCCCCGATGACCTTCGGCTACGCCTACCACGACCATCTGCCCGCCGACTTCGCCGATCGCAGCCTGCGCGCGGACGCGCTCGCCGGGCTCACCGCGGGCCGCAAGTGGCTGCCACCGAAGTGGTTCTACGACAAGGTGGGCAGCGAGCTCTTCGATGACATCACCCGGCTGCCGGAGTACTACCCGACCCGGACGGAGCGGGCCATCCTGGTCGGGCGCGCCCCCCAGATCGTCGAGTTGGCCGGCACCCGCACGCTCGTCGAACTGGGATCGGGGTCGTCGGAGAAGACCCGGCTGCTGCTCGACGCGATGATCGGCCCGGACGACGCTCATCGCGGCGCCGGTGGGGACGGTCCGGGGTATGTCGCGCTGGACGTCAGCGAGGACGCACTCCGGCTGGCCTGCGCGGGCCTCGTCGCGCAGTACCCGCGGCTGCGGGTCACGGCGATCCGCGCCGACTTCACCCATCAGCTCGACGTGCTGCCGGCCGGACCCGGTCGCACCGTCGCCTTCCTCGGCGGTACCATCGGCAACTTCGACCCGGCCGAACGCGCCGCGTTCCTGACCGCACTGCGGGAACGGCTGCGGCCCGGAGATCACTTCCTGCTCGGCGCCGATCTGGTCAAGTCGGCCGATGTGCTGGTGCCCGCCTATGACGACGCGGCCGGCGTGACCGCGGCGTTCAACCTGAACGTCCTCGACGTGCTCAACCACCGGCTCGGCGCGGACTTCGACCGGGCCGATTTCGACCACGTCGCGGTGTGGGACCCGGTCGCCGAGTGGATCGAGATGCGGCTGCGGGCGCGGCGGGGCGTGACCGTCCGGATCGACGACCTCGACCTGGACGTCCGGCTGGCGCAGGGCGAGGACATCCGCACCGAGATCTCCGCGAAGTTTCGGCGGGATCGACTGACGGCCGAGCTGGCCGTGGCCGGATTCACCGGCCACGGTTGGTGGACCGACGAGCGGGGGTGGTTCTCGCTGTCGCTGTGGGGTTTGCGCTGACCCGCGCGTCGAGAATCAGACCCCGATGAGGTCCGTGGCTCCGATTGCTGCCGCACGCCCCTCGGTGCGGCGCAGAGCCTCGGCAATCCGCCGCGGGTCGTCGTGCGGACCCTGGACGTAGAACGGGCGGCCGTGGTAGCCGAACGTGATGGCCCGGTCCCCGGACCACTCTCCGAGGTGGCCGCGGACCTCGTCGAATCCCGGTGCCGGCTCCAGGCCGAAGCCGCGTGCGTAACGGACCCCGCCGAGCACCAGTTGCTGGGCCAGTTCGATCGGGGCGGCGATCGGCGGCTGCTCGAATACGGCGTAGAAGGTGCGGGTGAACTGGGCGTGCTGCTGATCGTTGAGCAGTCGGGGGCCGATCACGTTCTTGATGCCCAGGAAGTACACATCGACCAGGTATCCGCACACGGACACCTTGTCCCGGCCGGCGTCCCGAGCGACCAACACCGCAACCAGACCGCCGACGGCCGGCTCGAGGTGCGGCCGGTCCGGCCAGTCGTCACGCTCGTCCACCAGCAGGCCGTCGCTCCAGCCTGCATTGACCCAGCAAGCCTTGAGTTCGCGTTCGGCGGCCGAGCGACGATCCGATCGGGCGGACTGTCTGATGAACGCGACGACGGCCGCCTGCGGGAGACCCAGCGCACGCGCGATCTGCTTGGCGGTGTAGCCGTTCGCACGCAACGAGCGGGCGCGTTCCATGTCTTCGGGTCGCATGCGCCGACACTGCCACGCGCACCCCCGGTGGCCCTTCTTCGACACGCCACGCCGGGCCGCCGACCGGTTCGGAACCGATTCCGACCCGATCGCGTCCGGTCAACCCTTCGCCGGGGCCATTTCGTGGGCGGAGACCCCGACCAGGTGGGCGAGTTCCTCGACCTGGTCCTTGGCGTCGCCGAACAGCATGGCGGTGTTCTCCCGGAAGAACAGCGGGTTCTGCACGCCGGCGTAGCCGGTGGCCATCGACCGTTTGAACACCACGACGTGTTTGGCCTGCCAGACCTGCAGCACCGGCATGCCGGCGATCGGCGAGCCGGGGTCCTCGGCGGCGGCCGGGTTGACGGTGTCGTTGGCGCCGATGACCAGCACCACGTCGGTGTCAGGGAAGTCGTCCTGGATCTCGTCCATCTCCAGCACGATGTCGTAGGGCACCCGGGCCTCGGCCAGCAGCACGTTCATGTGCCCGGGCAGCCTGCCGGCGACCGGGTGCACCGCGAACTTCACGTCCTTGCCCATGCTCCGCAGCTTGCTGGTCAGGTCGGCGACCGGGTACTGCGCCTTGGCCACCGCCATGCCGTAGCCGGGGGCGATCACCACGGTCTGTGACTCGCGCAGCAGCTCGGCCAGGTCACCGGAGGTCGTCTCCCGGTAGTCGCCGTAATCCTCGTCCGAGGTGGTGGAGGTCTTGGTTTCGGTGCCGAAGCCGCCCAGGATCACCGCGGTGAACTTGCGGTTCATCGCCTTGCACATGATGTAGCTCAGGATCGCGCCCGACGAGCCGACCAGGGCGCCGGTGATGATCAGCAGGTTGTTGCTGAGCATGAA
>DATDBV010000266.1:0-6750 GCA_036524715.1 Nakamurella sp.
CCAGAACCTGATCATGACGGTGGTCTCGGTCCAGCCGGACAGTTCGAAGTGATGGTGGAAGGGCGCCATCTTGAACACCCGGACATGCCTGGTCCGGAACACCGCGATCTGGATGACCACGGACAGCATCTCCACCACGAACAGCCCGGCGATGACGA
Source organism: Nakamurella sp. (assembly GCA_036524715.1). Classification (GTDB taxonomy): domain Bacteria; phylum Actinomycetota; class Actinomycetes; order Mycobacteriales; family Nakamurellaceae; genus Nakamurella. The sequence goes on from DATDBV010000266.1 coordinate 159, forward strand.
CCAGCAGCAGTTCGGTCTTGGTCAGGATGGACAGCCCGGCGATCAGCCCGCCCAGGGCGAGCGAGCCGGTGTCGCCCATCATGATCCTGGCCGGGTGCGCGTTCCACCAGAGGAAGCCGATGCAGCCGGCGAGCGCGGCGGCGGCGACCACCGCCAGGTCCAGCGGGTCCCGCACCTCGTAGCAGCCGGCCTGCGCGGCCGTCGAGAGCGGCATCCAGCAGGCGTTGCGGAACTGGAAGAAGCCGATCGCGACATAGGTGCCCAGCACCATGACCGACGACCCGGCGGCCAGCCCGTCCAGTCCGTCGGTGAAGTTGACCGCGTTGGACCAGGCGGACACCAGCAGCCAGCACAGCAGGACGAAGCCGATGGCCCCGATGGAGAAGAAGGTGAGGTCCCGGACGTAGGACACGGACGTGGACGCCGGGGTCAGCCCTCCGATACCCGGGAAGAAGAGCGCGCCGATACCGAAGGTGACGGCGACGAAGGTCTGCCCGAGGAACTTCATCCGCTTGTTCAGGCCGAGATTGCGCTGTTTGCGGAGCTTGATGAAATCGTCCAGGAACCCGACCAGGCCCATCCCGGTGGTCAGGTAGAGCAGCAGCAGGCCGGACGCGGTGAACCCGTCACCCCCGCCGCTGAACCAGTCGACGATCTTGGCGGCCAGGTAGCCGCACCACATCGCGATCAGGATCGCGGTGCCGCCCATGGTCGGGGTGCCACGCTTCTTCAGGTGGTGCTGCGGGCCGTCCTCGCGGATCTCCTGGCCGAAGCCCTGCCTGGCGAACAGCTTGACCAGGTACGGGGTGAACAGGATGGAGACCGCCAGTGCGACGAGCGCGGCGACCAGGATCGCCTTCACGCGGGCCCACCCTGCCCGGCCGCGGCACCCGCCGGGCCAACGGCCTCGATCAGCCGCAGCGCGACCCGCTCCAGCCCGGCCGACCGGGACGCCTTGACCAGCACGACGTCACCGGGTTCCAGCTCGCTGCGCAGGACGGCGGCAGCTGCCGCCACGTCGGGCACCAGCTCCGACTCCCCGCTCCAGGAGCCCTCCAGGTGCGCACCCAGGTGCAGGGCCCGGGGCGCGGTCCGCCCGCCCACCGCGGCTCCGGTGGCCGCGCCGGGGCCGGCGACCACGAGCAGCCGGTCGACCCCCAGGCGCACCACCAGCCGGCCGATCTCGTCGTGCGCGGCGGTCGAATCGTCGCCGAGTTCGGCCATCTCGCCCAGCACGGCCCAGGTCCGTCGGCCCCTGCCGATCGTCGCCAGCGAGTGCAGGGCGGCCCGCATCGAGTGTGGATTGGCGTTGTAGGCGTCGTTGATCAGGGTGACGCCATTCGCCAGCTCGGTGACCTCCATGCGCCAGCGGGACGCCGGCCCCGCCGCCGACAGAGCCGCTGCCAGGGCCGGCGTCGTCATGCCGACCGCGCGGCCGACCGCCGCCGCGGTGAGCGCGTTGCCGATCTGGTGCGCGCCGACGACCCGCAGCGCCACCGGCGCCGAGCCCTCCGGGGTGACCAGGGTGAACCCGGCCCGGTCGGCGTCGTCCTGACCGATCCGCTCGGCCCGCACCGCCGCGGCCGGGCCCGTGCCGACCATCACGACCTGTGCGTCCGTGAGCTCGGCCATGGCCGCGACCAGCGGATCGTCGGCGTTGAGGATGGCCACCCCGCCCGCCCCCGGCCGGTCCGAGGCCGGCGGCAACGCCTGTACCAGCTCGGACTTGGCCTTGGCGATCGCGTCCACCGAGCCGAACTCGCCGATGTGCGCGGAACCGACGTTGAGCACCGCCCCGATCCGGACCGGCGCGACCCGGGCCAGCGCGGCGATGTGACCCACTCCGCGCGCGGACAGCTCCAGCACGAGGAAGCGGGTGGTCTCGTCGGCGCGCAGCGCCGTGTACGGGTGGCCGAGCTCGTTGTTGAACGACTCGGGTGGGGCGATCACCTGCTCCGGGTCGTTCACCGCCGCCCGCAGCACGGCCGCGATCAGGTCCTTGGTCGACGTCTTGCCCGACGAACCGGTCACCCCGACGACCTGCAGCCCGTGGTCGCGGATCAGCGCGGTGACCGACGCCCGGGCCAGCGCGGCGAGCGCGTCCAGGACGCCGGCGTTGTCCGGCCGATCGTCGACCCGCAGCAACGGCAGCGGTGCGTCGACGGGCGCGCAGCCCAGGACCGCGACGGCGCCGGCCCCCGCCGCGGCCGCGGCGAACTCGTGCCCGTCCACCCGGTCGCCGCGCATCGCGACGAACAGCGCGCCCGGCCGCACCCGCCGCGTGTCGAACTCGACCGACCGCACCTGCACCTGCTCGGCCCCGTCGGGTGCGGACGCACCGACCGCCTCCGCGACCTGCGCCAGCGTCATCGCGATCATCGGTCGGCCGCCGGGGTGCGGTCAGTTGGCGCATCGGTCACTCGGAGCAGGCTAGACGATCGATTCCAAGGTCTCTCGTTGATGGCGCGAACAGCACGCGCCCAGGATCCGGTCGCCCCCAACGACCCAACGTTCCGCAGTCGCGACCACTCACGACCCACCGACCCCTTGGAATCAGTCATCTGGTCGACCCGTCCGACAGAGGTTGACCGGTGCGGGCCGCCAGCGCGGCCCGCAGCTCGTCGCGGTCGGAGAACGGGTGCACGACCCCGGCGATCTCCTGACCCTGCTCATGTCCCTTGCCGGCCACCACCACCGCGCCGCCGGTGCCCGCGAGCTGCACGGCGCGCCTGATTGCGGCCCGTCGGTCGCCGACGTCCAGCACCGGCACCCCCCGCCCGGCCGCCACCGGGCGGGCCCCGGCGAGCAGCTGAGCGCGGATCTCGGCGGCCGCCTCGGAGCGGGGATTGTCGTCGGTGACGATCAGCACATCGGCCCGGGCGGCGGATTCGGCCCCCATCAGCGGACGCTTGCCCGGGTCCCGGTCGCCGCCGGCGCCGATGACGACGATCAGCGGCCCGGTCAGCCCGTCGGCAATCGCGGCCAGGACGGCGGTCACGGCACCCGGCTTGTGGGCGTAGTCGACGACCGCGAGGAAGTCCTGCCCGGCGTCCACCCGTTCCATCCGCCCGGGGACGACCACCGCGGACAGGGCGTCAGCGGCCTGCTGCACGTCCCGGCCGAGCGCATCCACGCAGGCCAGGGCCACCGCGGCATTGCCGACGTTGAACGCCCCCGGGATGGCCAGGTCCAGGGTGACCGTCCGGTTCCCGGGCCCGGCCAGTGCGACGTGTTGGACGCCGTTGGCCGCCACCTGCAGTGCGGCGACCGACCAGTCGGCGGCATCCGCCCGGTCGCTGACCGTGAGCGCCTCGGGATGCAGGGCCGCGAGCCGCGCGCCGTACTCGGTGTCCACGTCGATGACGTGCCGCCCGGCGCGGCCGTCGAAGAGCATGCGCTTGGCCCGGAAGTACTCCTCCATGTCGTGGTGGAAGTCCAGGTGGTCCTGCGACAGGTTGGTGAAGGCACCGACCGCGAACCGGGTGCCGCTGACCCGGCCCATGGCCAGCGCGTGGGAGGACACCTCCATGGCCACCGCGCCCACCCCCCGCTCGACCATCACCGCGAGCAGCGCCTGCAGGTCCGGCGCCTCCGGCGTGGTCAGCGCGCTGGGCGTCACCTCTGAGTCGATCCGGGTCTGGACGGTGCCAATGACGCCGCTGCGGGACCCGTCGGCGGCCAGCGCCGCCTCCAACAGGTAGCAGGTGGTGGTCTTGCCCGAGGTGCCGGTCACCCCGACGACCGCGAGCCGGCCGCTGGGGTCGCCGTAGATCCGTCGGGCGACCTGGCCAAGGTGGTCGCGCGGGCGTTCGACGATCAGCATCGGGGCCTGGGCGCCGGCCAGTTGATCGGCACCGGCATCGTCCGTCAGCACCGCCAGCGCGCCGGCGTCGATCGCCTGCCGCGCGTACTGCGCGCCGTGCGCCCGGCTGCCGGGCACGGCGGCGAACAGGTCCCCCGCCCGGGCGTCCTGGGCGCGAAGGGTCACTCCGGTCAGCCGCCGCCGCTCGGACCCGACGAGCCGGGCGCCGGTCAGGGCGGCGACCTCATCGAGCGTGGCGCCGACGGGGTCCCGCGGGCGGGGCGAGGACGGCGCGGCGGAGGAGCCCACGGGCGGCAAGACTACCGTCACCGCCGCGGTCGTGGCGGCAGCGCGACGGGCACCGGGACATCGTCAGTCCACATAGAGGTCGACGATGGGCGCCTCCTCCGCGGACGGCGGCACGTCCGCGGCGCGCATCGCGTACGCGGCGATGTCGTGGAACAGCGGGGCGCTGCTGGTGGTGCCGGCCGGCGAGTCGCCCTTGGGATTGTCCAACATGATCGCGACGACGTACTTGGGGTCGTCGGCGGGCACGATGCCGGCGAACGTCGAGGTGATCGCGGTATTGGAGTACTCCCCGGTGTCCTCGTCGACCTGCTGCGCGGTGCCGGTCTTGCCGGCCACCTGGTACCCGGTGATCGCCGCCTGCGTCGCGGTGCCGCGGTGGTTGTTGTCGCCGCCCTGGACGGGCCCGTGCAACATCTGGAGCAGCGTCTTCGACGTCTCCGGGCTCATCGTGACGGTCTGCGCGCCCAGCGGTGTCGGCGTGGTCACCCCGTCGACCGTGGTCGACGCGACCAGCGTCGGCGTGACCCGGACGCCGTTGTTGCCGATGGCCTGGTACATGCCGGCCAGTTGCAGCAGCGACTCGGACACGCCCTGCCCGATCGGCAGGTTGCCGAAGGTGCTGGCCGACCAGGTGGACCGGGCGGGCAGCCGGCCGGAGGTCTCCGCCGGCAGCTGGATGCCGGTCTTCACGCCCTGCCCCAGCTTCTTGGCCATCGTCATGAACGCGTCCGGTCCGACCTGTTGGGCGATCATCAGGGTGCCGACGTTGGACGACTTGCCCAGGATGCCGGTGGCCGTCATGTTCTGCGGTCCGTGCGCCCAGGCGTCGTGGATGGTCACGTCGCCGAAATCGATCTGGCCGTCGACGTTGAACACCGTCGTCGGGGTGATCAGCCCCTTCTCCAGGGCCGCGGCCATGGTGACGACCTTGTTCACCGACCCCGGCTCGATCTGGTCGGTGACCGCCTTGTTGCCGGTCTCCCGGGGCGACAGCCCGGGGGTGTAGCAGGCCATCGCGGGCACCTGCGCGTCGGCGACCTGCATGATCACCACGCAGCCGAACTTGGCCGACGACTTGTCCACCCAGGAGGAGAGCAGCTGCATCGTCGTGTACTGCAGGTCGGCGTCGATGGTCAATGCGACGTCCATGCCGTCGAGAGCCGGGGTCTCGTCCCTGGCGCTGCCCGGGATGATCAGGTGCCGGGCGTCGACGTCGACCACCCGCTCGCCGTCCTTGCCGGCGAGCCTGGTGTCGTACTTGGCCTCGAACCCGGACAGGCCGTTGCCGTCGTAGTCGGTGTTGCCGACCACCGCCGAGGAGGCCGAGGCGTCCGGATACTCCCGCACGTCCTGACGTTCGGTGATGACCGCGTCCTGATGGTCGTCGTCGAACAGCGGGCCGATCTTCTCCATGATCGCGTCCGCCTGCGCGGGCATCAGGTCCCGGGCCAGGTACACGTAGGTCTTGCCGGACGTCAGCTTGGCCATGATCTCGTCGGCGGTCAGCCCGTTGCCGACGTCGGCGACCAGGATGTCCGCGACGGCCCGGCGCTGGCCGTCGTCGGTGAACAGCGCGGGCCGGGCGGCGACCGCCCGACCCTCGACGGTCAGCGCGAGCTGGACGCCGTTGCGGTCGGTGATCGTGCCGCGCTGGGCGGTCAGGGTCAGCGTGCGGGTGCGCTGCGCCTCGCTCTTCGCCGCGTACCCGCCCAGGTCGACGACCTGGACGGTGGCCAGCTTGACGGTGGCCACGGCGAGCAGGCTCAGCAGCGCCACCAGGGCGATCCGACCCCGCTGACGGGGATTGCCGACCGCGGCCCGGGGTCGGCGGGTGCGGCGCCCCCGGATCGAGCGCGGCTTGCGGTGCGACTGTTCCGATCTCGGACGGGGCGCGCCCGCACTCGGGTCGCGGCGACCGTCGGCCGGAGCGGCGGGCCGGGCGCCCCGCGGCGGACGCGGGGTCCGGCGGGCCGCGGACGCCGACGCGGGGCGCGAGCCGGGGGTGCCGGTCGGTCGTGCGGTGGACCGCCGACGGTCGGACGACTGGCCCCCGGCGGATCGGTCCTGCTGATCGGTCACCGGGCAGCCCCTGCGCACTGGGCCGGTCCGCGGCTCGGCCGGGCCGGTCCCGGGCTCGGCCGGGCCGGTCCCCGGCTCGGTCGGGCCGGTCCCCGGCTCGGTCGGGCCGCTGCGACGGCCGCACCGCGGGTTCGGGTCGCGGTCACGGGCGCGCTCACGGGCACGTGGAGCCGGCACCGATGGTTCATGGGCGAAGGCTCGCGCATGCGACGGGTCCGCATCTGCCCGACACGCCGGGCCGACACCGATGTTCGGCCGGCTTCGGTCACTGCCCGGCGCCCTGGGGCTCCCCCGCCGGTGCGGCGGCGGCCGCGGCGGCCTGGGCGGCGGCTGGGTCGGCGGCCTGGGCGGCTGGGTCGGGCTGGGCGGCTGCCTCGGGCTGGGCGGCGGCTGGGTCGGGCT
>DATDBV010000267.1:0-5483 GCA_036524715.1 Nakamurella sp.
TGCCCGGCGCGCTCCCGCCGGGCGGTCAACTCACCGTACGAATCCGCCGCCGCGTTGTCGAAGGGCAAGGTGTCGCCTTCGAATTCCGCCAGCACCTTCTCGATCAATCCGGCGATGCGCGTGCGACGGGCGCCCTTGGGCAGCCTTGCGACACCGAAGCGCAACTCGGCTCGGGTGACGGCAGTCAGGTACGCGTCCTCACCATGAATCTCATCCACTCCAGCACAGCAGGATCAGGTGCGGGACGGACCAGTTCCGATACAACATTGGTGTCGAGGACCTGAGGCGTGGTCACCTGAACTCGATCGGCCGCTGCGTCTCCGAACGCGGAGGAAGGTCCAGTTCGACCCCGCCGACCGCATCCGCCGCGGAACGGATCCGCTCCAAACGTGATCCCGGCTCGCGGAGGCTTCGGGTGAGGATCTCGCGAGCCTCTGCCTCCATCGACACTCCATGCCGCAGCGCCCGCTCCTGCAACCGACGCTTCACGGCCTCGTCAAGGCCTCGGATCAGCAGTTGAGCCATCGTCACCAACTCCGTCGGATATCACTGCTAACACTACCGCGCGCGGGGTCGCCGCCAGGCCCGCTTCCGTCGACCAACCTGTCGACCAGCTCTGGCAGGAAATCGAGTTCGTCGACGAAGCACGCGGCCCGTGTGACGCCCTCCTCTTCAGATCAGAGGTCCTGGACGTCAGAAGGCAGCAGTACACCCAACGAAACGCGCGGACAGCCGAGCCATGGCGTCCGACAATCTCGTCCGGACGCCGGCGAAACCCTGTCGGCCGGCCGGATTCGGTGTCCTGATCAACAGCTGATCGGAGTTGCGACGGCAGCCTCGACCCGACGAACCCTGTGCCAGAACGACTCCCATGCCGGTTCAGCGTGAGTTCTTCGGTGCCCGCCACCCGGCGGCTTCCGCCTCGGACTCGCTGCAGAACCAACGTTCGCCGGCTGACTCGTCGATCACCGTGTCGTCGTAGCTCGGGCTCTTGCCTCGGACGTGGTAGATGCGCTCGCCCTTGGAGTTGATGTTGCCCTTGATATCGCATGCGCCGGCCGCGGCGGCCTGCGGCTGAGCCGGGGCGGTGGCCGCCGCGGACTGTTCCGCCGCGTCACGCTTCGCCTGCTCGGCGGCCGACTGCTCAGCCGCGACCCGAGCGGCCTGCTCGGCGGCGACCCGGGCCGCATCGGCGGCGGCCGACTGTTCGGCCAGCACCCGAGCCGCCTCCTGCTCCGACGACAGCCGCGCCGATTCCTCGGCCGCCGATTGCGAACTCTCCGCCGCCGCGGCACTGGCTGAGGAGACCGCGGCGGATGCGCGCGAGCCCGCCGCGTCGGCGGTCTTTGCAGTGGCGGACGGTGCGGTGGCGAGAGTCGCCGTCCCTGTAGACGCTGATGTCGTCATGGCCGCCGTGGGACTCTCGACGCTTCCGCATCCGGCCGTCAGCCCGATAATCGCGATCGCGAGCAAGGTGACTGCGGCTTGAGTAGTTCTCATGAGCATTCGAGCCCCCGGTGAGAGTCGTGACGCGAACGCATCACTGAGCCCCCGCACCGATGCGCGGGCCGATCGTCCCACGCTCGGAGCGCGCCAAGTCCGCCACGGAAGTGTGATGAACCGTCCCGAATGGATGATCAACACGCGGGCATCTCGCGACCAGATTCCGGGATTCCGGAAGCAAGCAATGGCGGGCGCCGGCGCGGGTCACCCGCACGAGCCTTCCCTCTACCGGGCGATCATGGCCGGCCCAGGCTCTTTCGATCGCCAAGGACGCCCAGAGAGGACGCCCGAGTCGCACCTTGCACCCGCACATGCAGAATTCTGTGGTGCTTGTCTGTCGCCGATTGCGGCCGAGGGTGCCGTGAGTCGCGGCGACGCCACGGCGCGCATGGACTGACGGCCGACGGGCTCGATTGGCGCGCCCCGAATCGGGCAACCCCAGCTTCCGCTCGGCGCCCGCGGCTGCTGCAGGTCGACCGTCCCGGTCCATTGTCGCCGTCGGACTGTCCCCTGCCGACCGCGCAACGATCGGATCTGCTCGGGGACAACATCGCCGCCAGGACGCCGTTTGCGATCATCTCGCCGCTCGGGTCGGATCACCGCGGGCGGCCATGGCCTGGCCTGGCCGACGATTGGTCGCAGCAGACCCATTTCGTGTACCGCACCGGAAGGACGTTCGACCTGGCACCGGGGCGAGGCCGCTACGCCCAGGTCCGGCCTGCTGAGAAGGCAGCCAGCCGGGCCGGTTCTGGCCTGCCGATCTCTGAACCTCAGGATCGCCACACCTGGCCCGCGGCCAGCGATCCAGCGCCACCGACGGCCCCGTTGGACCACGGTTCGGCCATGGTTGCCCGGATGCGCCGGACCACCGGCGTGGATCAGTCGGGCAGCTCGATCACCGTGCCCTCGTCCGTCCATTTTGGATCTGCGCCGAAGGCTCGGAGCAATCTCGTGACCGGCGCACTGTCGGCGGCGAGGTGGGTGAGGATCCGTTTGGCCGGCCGCGGACGATGGGCGGCGAGCAGGTAGCCAAGTACGTGGCCCAGTCCGGCACCCTGGAAATCGTCGGCGACGACCATGCCGACATCCAGAGTTTCGGGATCGTTCGGGTAGCGCAGGATTCTGCCGACACCGACCAATCGCGCCCCATCGTCGAACGCGGCGTAGGCGACATGATCGACCCCGTCGACCGAGTCGATGAGGTGCCGGAGCGCCGCGGTTCCGAGCGTGTGCGGCGCCGTTCCGAACCGCAGCTGTTTCGACCGCTCCGACAGCCGCTCGAACGCGGCCGTCAGGGCAGCGCCGTCACCGGCGTGAATCGGGCGGACGAAGACCTGCCGACCGTCGCGAAGCGTCACCCCCGCCCCGTCCGGGTCGGTCATGCCGGAGTGCATCGGCATCCCTTCGCGCGCCCGACATCGGCCGCCACCACGATCTGTGCCGAGCCGGATGGATCGGGCAACTGTGACGATACGGCCCTCGGCACTATCAGACACCGTGAACGATCATCCGGGCCGGTCGCGATCGCCACTCCATCGAAAGGAAGCGGCTCCATGACCGCTGCATATTGTTGGGGCCAGAGCTGGGCCAGAGCCGGGCCGGGGCCAGGCCAGGACCCACCGGGTGACACTGATTCAGCGCGAATATCAATCAATAAGGAAGATTAAGTATTGAACGAATCACAATCCTTCTACCAGGCTGGACCCATGAACGATGCGGTCATCTGTGAGCCGCTCCGCACGCCTGTTGGTGGCTATTTGGGCGGCCTGGCAGGGCTGTCGGCGGCCGACGTGCCGACCATCGTCGTCCGGGGAGATCCCTCGCCGTGCCCGTTGGGCGAGGGTGACGTCGACGGGGTGATCCTGGGCACTTCAACCCGTCCGGGCGAGTTCCCGGCGCTGGGAAGCGGCTGTCGCGCTGGAGCTAGACCAGAATCAGCCGCAGCGCGGGATCGACCCGAGCGAGGTCGTCGGGATCGCTGGTGACGACTGCGTGTTCACGTTCGCGGGCGCAGAATGCGACGTGCACGTCGACGACGTCGGCGTGGCCACTGCCGGCGCACATCTCGCCGACTGTGCGGGCCACGCTGAGCGTCATGACTGCGATGTCCACATCACGGGACCTGATCAGCCGCGCCAACCTGACCTGCCGCGGGCCACGCCATGCCTGCGCGACGACGCCGGCAGGTATGCAGATGGATCCGCCCCGCCGCAGCGTCTCGTCCAATCGAGCCTGCATCAGGATCGCCGAGGCCGGACGGTCGAGAGCGATCAGGGCGCCGGTGTCCAACGTGAGCCCGTATGTCGCCTTGCTCACCCGGCCTGCCGGGTGCGTCGGGTCGCCGCGTCGGTCAGGTCGACCTCATCCAGTTCGGCCGCGACCTGCCGCCGAATGTCGTCGGCGATCGGCGTCTCCGACCGCCACGCCGCGAGGAGCTCCGCAAGACCTTCGCGCTCGTGGTAGTCGGCCAGGGCGGTTGCGACGTACGAGCTGACCTGGCCTTCGCCGCCGGCTGCACGCTTGATCCGTTCGACGAGATCGTCCGGAAGGCTGACAGTGATCCGCTTCATACGATCATCATACTCAAGTCCGCCTGCCAGTGCGTCATCGAGGCGCTACTTCTGGCCCTTCCGCCCCACGCGTGAGGGCCGGAGGTGGCGCCTCGATAGAGGGGACCAGGTCGAATCGGGCGTCCCGACCTGGCACGGCTACCCGGTCCATGACGTCCCTCTCTTGTCGCCCTACTTGTTCGACGATGCCGGGCGCGTGGTGAACGGCAGCACCAGCCGGGACCGGTGGGCGGCGTCGCGGTAGACCTTGTGCGTGACCGGTCGGCCCACCGGCAGGTGGACGGCGTCCGGCGGCAGCAGCGAGTTGTGCTCGTCCGCCAGCGGCTCGTCGTTGGACAGTTCGACCACCAGGCGGTGACCGGGCCGGAACGTATTCGCGAACGGGTAGAGGCGCAGCACGTACTCCTCGATCTTGCCCGGCTCCACCGGCACGCTGCGGGTGTGCGGGTGATACGGGTTGCCCTCGGTGCTGCGGTCGTCGAGCTCGCGGTGCGAGGCCTTGAGGTACCCCGTGGTGATCAGCTGACGCTTCCCGTTGGGGGCGGTGTCCCACAGGCGCAGGATGAAGTTCGTATCCTCCTGGTCGATCTCGGCGAAGATATGCGCGGCGCCGGTGCCGATCAGCTCCGTGTCCTGCTCGAACGGCCCGGTGCTCCAGCTCAGGAGCTCCACCTTGTCCGTCGCCGTCAACGGCGCCTGGTAGAAGCCGTCGGGGGCGGCATACTGGACGCCCATCGGCTCGGGTTCTGTGGAGAGCTTGCCGCGCGGACGCAGGTAAAGCGAGGTGTACTCGACGTCCTTCGGCGGCCACTCCTCGCCGGTCACGTGCTCGCGCGAGCCCTCGACGAAGACGCTGATGGCCGGCTCGTCCATCACGCCGTTGTCGATGCCCTTGATCCAGTAGTCGTACCAGCGGAACATCTTGTCGTGCTCCTCGATGAAGGGGCGCGACTGCATGGGCGGGTACGGGCCGATGTCGAGCTTCTTGGGACCGTTCAGCGCGTCGAACATCTCGATGGTGCCGTCCATCGTCCAGCCGCGGCCCTGGTCGATCTGCAGGTAGACCGGGATGTCGATGTTCGGCGCCAGCGTGATCGGATTGCGCTCCTCGTACCATTCCCCGTCCAGCTCGTTCAGCACGATGTCGAACCAAGCCTCGTGGTGCTTCGGGTAGTTCAGCACATGGACCAGATTCGGCCAGGCGGCGACGTCCGGGTCCGCGAGGCGCTTCGCGACACGCTCGGCGATCTCCTCGGCGGAGTACTTCTCGAGCATGCGGGACTTCACGTCGTCGGTGAAGGCCCAGCCGGAGTCGCCGCCGCGGCCCTCGCGGGCGGCGCGCGGCATGAACCACATGACGCCGCCGTGGTAGGTGGTCTCGTAGAAGTCGTAGTGGCCGCCGGAGACGAA
>DATDBV010000268.1:0-5233 GCA_036524715.1 Nakamurella sp.
GCGGCGTGACCGCGTTCGGCCGCGCGGATCAGGCCGGTGCCGCGGAAGGAGTCCAGGCTGGTCAGGTCGGCGCCGTGGGCGAGGGTGAGCTCCAGCAGGTCCAGGTACCCCTCGCTGGTCGCGATCAGGTAGGCGCTCTGCTCGGTGTCGTCCTTCGCGTTCACGTCCGCACCGGCGGCGATCAACTCGGCCGCCGCGGGCACGTCATTGGCCCAGGCGGCGTCCCGGAGCGGCTGGTCGAGTGCGGGATTCCGGGTGGGCAGCGGGGCCGGCGCGGCCGGGGGTGAGGCGGCCGTGGTGGCAGGTACCGCACTCGGCGTCGCCGCCGGCGAGGATGACGACGGTTCGGCGGTTCGGCTCGATGACGGCGTCGGGATCGGTGCCGGTGGTGTCGGGCCCGCGCAGGCAGCGAGCAGCAGGGTGAACAGCGGAAGGGCCGATGCGGCCCGGAAGACCGGCCTCATCGGCTCGCCCGCTCCAAGTCAGACTGGCCGTCGCGGGGCGCCATCGCCGCCCTGCTGGTCGACAGATGTTGCTCTGCAAGCGATTCCACGAGTGTGAGGTCGCCGGCCAGCATCGCGTCCAGCAGGGCGACGTGCTCGGCATGGATGGTCGCCGGGTCGTCGTGCTGACGCAGCAGCCACCGCATCCGGTCCCGCAGGCCGTCCAGCAGTTCTCGCAGCAGCGGGCCGGCGGCGACCTCGGCGAGCACCTCATGGAACTGGGCGTTCCCGGCCACCGCCGCCGAACGATCGCCCGCCGCGAGATCCGCCGCCGTCTGCGCCAGGCAGCTGCGCAGCCGCGCCGTCTCGGCGGGCGACACCCCTCCGGTCGCCCGCCGCAGCAGGATCGCCTCGAGCGCACCGCGGATCTCGAACAGCTCGGCCACCTCCTCCGCCGGGTAGTCCCGGACGGCGATCCCGCCGGTCGCCCGGGCGACCGCGTAGCCCTCGGCGACCAGGTCCCGCAGCGCCTCCCGCACCGGCACCCGGGATACACCGACCCGATCGGCCAGCGTGCGTTCGACCAATCTGGTCCCCGGCGGGATGTCACCGTCGACGATGAGCGCTCGAATCGCGTCGTGGACGGCGGACCGCAACGGCGGAACCGTCCCGGTCGGGGATACCAGGGTCCGCTGGGTGGTGATCACGCCACACGGTATACCAAATGAGTGCCAACGCCCGCGATGCCGGGCACCTCGGGTAGCGTCGGGCGCCATGCTGCAACTGCTGGATCTGGCCGGCATCTACTTCCGCGCGTTCTTCGCGGTGCCGACGTCGACCACGTCGCCGGACGGGCGGCCGGTGAACGCCGTGCGCGGGGCGCTGGACATCATCGCGCGGGTGATGACCGACGCGCGGCCCACACGGGTGATCGCCTGCCTGGACCTCGACTGGCGGCCGGCCTGGCGGGTCGAGCTGATCGGCACCTACAAGACCCATCGGGTGCTGGAACCCGGCTCGTCCCAGGCATCCTCGCTCGCGGTCTCCGCCGATGCACTCGCGGCGGCGACGCCGCACAGCGGCGCACCGGGACCGTCGGCCGACATCGAGGTGGTGCCGGACGAACTGTCGCCGCAGGTGCCGATCCTGCTGGACACCCTGGCCGCGATCGGCATCACCGTCGCCGGCGCCCCCGGCTACGAGGCGGACGACGTGATCGGCACCCTGGCCCACGCCGAGTCGACGGACCCGGTCGAGGTGGTGACCGGCGACCGGGATCTTTTCCAGGTCGCCCGGGACGAGCCGCCCGTGGTGACGGTCCGGTATGTCGGGGCCGGGATGAGCAAGGCGAAGGTGTACTCGGCGGCCGATGTCGCCAGCCGCTACGGCATCCCCGCGGACAGCTACGCGGACTTCGCCGCACTGCGCGGCGACCCCTCGGACGGACTGCCCGGGGTGCCCGGCGTCGGCGACAAGACCGCGGCCACCCTGATCGGCCGGTTCGGCTCCATCGAGGGTTTGATCGAAGCCCTGGACGCCCGGTCCACCGGCCTGGCCCCGGGCGTTCGGACCAAGCTGGCCAACGCCCGCGACTACCTGCTGGTCGCGCCCAAGGTGGTCCGGGTCGCCCTGGATGCCCCGGTCACCGTCGAGCCGGCCGGCGATGGTCGCCTACCGTCGGAACCGGTTGATCCGCAAGCACTCTCGGACCTGGTGCGGGCGCACGGCATCGGCGGGCCGGTCAACCGGCTGGTGCAGGCGCTCGAGTCGCGGTGACGCAACATGTGCACGGTATTCGGCAGGTCCGACCGGTGGGTCTATCTGATTCGGGTGGCGTATGCGGCGCCTGATGCAGCTCCCGTACCAGTGACCGAGATACCAACCGCGCTGTCGCGGCCCGCCAGCGCCGGGCACAGCACCCACAGCACCGTGGTCACCTCGTCGACGGCCTCGGACCGAAAGGTGTGCGTGACCGCCGGATCGAAGGTGAACCCATCACCGGATCCCAGTTCGACGGTGCGTTCGGCGAAGCCGATGGCGACCCGGCCGGTCACCACGTAGGCGAACTCGACCTCGGCGGGCAAGGTGTAGCCCTCCGGGCCGCTCCCCCCGCCCGGCCGGATGTCCGAGCGCAGCACCTGCACCCGCCGCTCGGCGAACGGCGTCAGCTGGTACTCGTCCAGGTCCTGACCGCCGAAGTCGATGCGCGGGTAGTGGCCCGCCCGCACCACCTCGCCGGTCGACTCGCTCTCGAACAGCGACGCCAGCGGGATGCCCAGAGTGGCGCAGATCCGCAGCAGCGCCGCCACCGAGGCCGACGCCAGGTCCCGCTCGATCTTGGACAGGAAACCCTTGGTGAGCCCGCTGGCCTCGGCCACCTCCTCCAGGGTGCGCCGCTGGGCCCGCCGGACCGCCTTGAGCTTCGCGCCGATGCGCGCGGTCTCACCGTCCGCCGACGGCTCCGCCGTTGCGGCCTCGGTCATCGGTCCCTGCCTCTCCGATGGATGTGGGTATCCCTGCATGCAACATGAGTATTTCACAAGCGACGGGGGTTGACATGTAGGAAACAGCTGTTGCATTCTGTGTGCACCCCGGGCCCACATCCCCTCCCATCCCCCAAGGGAAACCCATGGACCTCGTTGTCATCGCCGTCTACATCGGCGCCATGATCGGCATCGGCTTCTACGCCAAGGGCAAGGCCAAGAGCGAGTCGGACTTCCTGGTTGCCGGCCGGCGACTCGGCCCCCTGCTGTACTCCGGCACGATGGCCGCCGTGGTGCTCGGCGGCGCGTCCACCATCGGCGGCGTCGGGCTCGGCTACGAGTACGGCATCTCCGGGATGTGGCTGGTCTTCTCGATCGGCTGCGGCATCCTGTTCCTGAGCCTGGTTTTCGCCGGCCGGATCAACCGGCTCGGCGTCTACACGGTCAGCCAGATGCTCGAGCTGCGGTACGGCCGGGGCGCGAGCCTGCTCTCCGGCATCGTCATGTGGGCCTACACCCTGATGCTCGCCGTCACATCGACCATCGCCTACGGCACCGTGTTCGGCGTGCTGTTCGACATCGGCAAGGTACCGGCCATCCTGATCGGCGGCGCCGTGGTCGTCTGCTACTCGGTGCTCGGCGGCATGTGGTCGATCACGCTGACCGACTTCGTCCAGTTCCTGATCAAGACAGTCGGCATCTTCTTCGTCCTGCTGCCGGCCGTGATCATCAAGGCCGGCGGCTTCTCCGGACTGGCCGAGAAGCTGCCGGACACCGCGTTCTCGTTGACGACCATCGGCGGCGGCACCATCGTCACCTACTTCGTCATCTACTTCTTCGGGCTGGTCATCGGGCAGGACATCTGGCAGCGCGTGTTCACCGCCCGCAGCGACAGCGTCGCCAAGTGGGCCGGCACCGCCTCCGGCGTGTACTGCCTGCTGTACGCGATCGCCGGTGCCCTGATCGGCATGGGCGCCAAGGCGATCCTGCCGAACCTGGCCGACCGCGACGACGCCTACCCGGCCATCGTCGAGAACGTGCTGCCGGTCGGCGTCGCCGGCCTGGTGGTCGCTGCCGCGCTCGCCGCGATCATGTCGACGTCCAGCGGTGCGCTGATCGCCACCGCGACGGTGGCCAAGGAGGACATCGTGTCGGTCTTCAAGCGCCGCCGGACGGACGTCCCGACGCCGGTCAAAGAGGGTGGCGAGCAGCTGACGCCCGCCCAGGAGCACGACGAGGTCTCGGGCAGCCGCTGGTACATCCTGATCTTCGGGGTGATCACCATCGCCATCGCCTGTGTGCTCGGCGACGTGGTCGCGGCGCTGACCATCGCCTACGACATCCTCGTCGGCGGACTGCTGGTGGCGATCATCGGCGGCATGGTCTGGAAGCGCGGCACCATCAAGGGCGCACTGGCCAGCATCGGCGCGGGTGTCGGCTTCACCCTGGGCACCATGCTCGTCTACGGCGACATCTACGCCAACCAGCCGATCTTCGCCGGCCTGATCGCCAGTCTCGTCACCTACATGGCGGTCAGCCTTGTCACCACCCCGACGCCCGACCACATCCGCGCCGAGTGGGACCGGCGGGTCAACCGCCCACGCACGACGGAAGCCGCCGAGAACGCCCGCGCCGAGGCCTGAGGACACCGATCATGACGACCCTTCCGCACACCGTCTCCGAGTCCGGCCACATCGGCCCCGTCGACGCCACCCGCGTCCCCCGGTACGCCGGCCCGGCCACCTTCGCCCGACTCCCCCGCATCGACGAGGTCTCCCGCGCCGACGTGGCCATCCTCGGCGTCCCCTTCGATTCGGGTGTGAGCTACCGGCCCGGCGCCCGGTTCGGCCCCGGTCACATCCGCAACTCGTCCAAGCTGCTGCGGCCCTACCACCCCACCCAGGACGTGCATCCGTTCGGCGACCAGCAGGTGGCCGACGCCGGCGACGTCCCGGTCAACCCGTTCGACCTGGCCGAGGCCGTCCAGCAGATCGACAACGCGGTGACGTCCGTCCGCGCGGACGGCGCCAGCCTGCTCACACTGGGCGGCGATCACACCATCGCGCTGCCCATCCTGCGGTCGCTGCACCGCGACCACGGGCCGATCGCCGTCCTGCACTTCGACGCCCACCTGGACACCTGGGACACCTACTTCGGTGCGCCGTTCACCCACGGCACCCCGTTCCGCCGGGCCTCCGAGGAGGGCCTGCTGGACCTGGAACGCTGCCAGCACATGGGCATCCGCGGCCCGCTGTACGCGGCCACGGATCTGGAGGACGATGCCGCGCTGGGCTTTTCGATCGTGCG
>DATDBV010000269.1:0-9204 GCA_036524715.1 Nakamurella sp.
CGAACGCGCCCCACTCGTGGCTGAATCCGTGTTCCATGACGTCATCGAGGTTGCCGGTGCCGGAGGTGACGTAGTCGTCCACGAGCAGGCCGGTCAGGCAGTCGCTCTCGATCGCGATCGTTCGGAACCCCTGCTGTTCCACGAGTTGCCGGAACAGGTCGTTGCGCAGGTCGAGCAGGGTGTCCTCGCCGTGGGTGGGCTCGCCCAGGGCGAGCAGCCGGGGTCGGGACGGGAGCAATCCCATCACGGTGTCAGCGTCGACGGGTAGGACGGCGTCGGTCAGTGCAGCGGTCATTCCCTCAAGGGTATCGTTGAACTTTCGGTAGAAACTTCTCGTCGATATCGGCAGGACAGTGACACGAAACCTTCAAAGCAGCGGCCAGCTGCGGCCGGTCGACCTGGCCCGCGCGAACGGTCTATCGACGCAGGCGATCCGCAACTACGAGGCGGCCGGGATCCTGCCCGCCGCGCAGCGCACCGCGCATGGCTACCGCACCTACGCGCCGCGGCACGCGCAAGCCCTGCGGACGTTCCTCGCGCTCGTGCCCGGGCACGGCCACCCGACGGCCACGGCGATCATGCAGGCGATCAACCGCGACGCCACCGAGGACGCGCTTCAGCTCATCGACGACAGTCACGCCCAACTGCTCGACGACCGCCGCACCTTGCAGGCCGTCGAAACCGCACTCGGCAACCTCGATCCCATGACGCCGGAACGCGGCAACACATTCATCGGCCCCCTGGCCGGCAGGCTCGGCATCCGCCCGGCCACCCTGCGTCAATGGGAACGCGCCGGCCTGGTCCGGCCGACCCGCGACCCGCTGACGGGCTACCGGGTCTACCGCGCAGCCGACGTCCGCGACGCCCTGCTGGCCCACCAGCTCAGGCGTGGCGGCTACCGGCTGGAGCAGATCGCCCCGGTGATCGCCCAGGTCCGTTCCGCCGGAGGCGTCGAACCGCTCGCGTCGACGCTGCGGGACTGGCACGGGCGCCTCACGGCCCGCGGCCGCTCCTTGCTCAGCGGCGCCGCCGCCCTGGACACCTACCTCGGCTACGACCGGGACGGGCCCTGAGTCGGGTCGAGTGACGACGCCATCGCCTCGTCACCCACGGACCCGATTCGGCCGCCCTTCAACTCGCGGAACTTTCGGTCGTGCCCGGCGCCCGGATGTTCCGCGGGCCGGGCCGATCCGGGACCTTCCGTCGCCTCCGTCTGAGGCTTGCGGAACTCTCGGTCGTGCCCGGCGCCCCGATGTTCCGCAGGCCGGCCGATCCGGCGCCTTCCATCGCCTCCGTCGGGGGCTTGCGGAACTCTCGGTCGTGCCCGGCGCCCGGATGTTCCGCAGACCGGCCGATCCAGGGCCTTCCATCGCCTCCGTCGGGGGCTTGCGGAACTCTCTGTCGTCCCCGGCGCCCCGATGTTCCGCAGGCCTGGACTCAGCCCGTCGCGAGACAGCCGGCCACTGAAGGTCACTGGGCGCACGGTGCGCGGGCACGAGGCTGGTCATCGCCACCGGTCTCCGGCGCCGGTGACGTAGCTGCGCCACACGTGTCGCCACGGGATGACGGCGAGGATGACGATCACCAGGGAGCAGTTGACGATCGTCTCGGTGGTGGCCGGGTCCAGATCACCCGACGAAGCCTTGGGGATGGCGACCAGGCAGAGCCACAGAAGTTTCCAGGCCGCCTCGAACAACAGCAACGGCAGCAGCTTGACCGGGTGACGCAGCCCGAGCAGGGCAAGCAGGGACATGGCGCTGAGCAGGCGGAGCGTCACGCCCTCGAAGAGGGGCAGTGCCGCGGCGTTTGGCAGGAGCGGCACTTCACCACGACGAGTCCGACACCCATCAGCAGGTAGCCGGCACGCGTCAGGTACAGCCGGGTCAGCGAAAGATCAACGTGGGCCACCGGTTCGGGCCTGGTGACGGTCATCGGGGTCTCCTGGTTCGATCGAGGTGTGAGGCTCGTGCAGCTGCGCCTGGTCGGTCATGCTGCCGCTGGGTCGTGTCAGCTGGTCATCGTCCAGCGGTGGCGAGGTGGACCTGCCGGTTCCGGCGGGTGCCCGGCCGGCGGATGATCCACTCGGCGATGGCGATATTGACCACCCACCCCGCGGTCCCGCCGACGAACTTGCTCACGTCGTTGACGCCGAGCAGCGCCTCACCGATGCCTTCGGTGATCGTCTGGGTGCCGGCGCCCACGGCCAGTGCATAGGCGCGGATCATCCAGGCGCGGTGCGCGGCGACGTCCCGGCGGCGGATGGCGGTGAACCCGAGGACGAGGCTGACCGCGGTCGCGGATCCGACGACGAGTCGGACCGTCCACAGCGGCGTGCCGCCGGGTGCGTCGGAGTAGAACAGGGTCATCCACAGGCCCGATCCGGCGACCAGCAACCCGGCTGCGACCAGGACGCGCCCCGCCCGGCGATGCCAGCCACGGTGCCGGCGGCGCAGCCGGGCGGGGAACTGCAGGGCGCCGACGAGGGCGAACACCACGGCCGCGACGACGTGGACGACCAGGGGTGCGGGCGAGGCGGTGATGCGGGGGTTCTCCGGCAGCAGGTGCGGGCCGCCGGCGACCTCGAGGATCCGCACCGCCCCGGCCGTCAGGGGGATGATCATGAGTGCCATCAGTGCGCTGGTGCGGCGCCTGGACCCGTCGCGCAAGCTTGCCCCGCGGACGGGCACGGTGTGCTGGGTCATTCCGCGACCGCCGTCGTGATGTGTTCCCCGGTGACCGCCGGGGTGGTGTGGTCGGTGGGCGCCGCACGCGTCGTCCGCCACAGCGAGAAGCCCAGAACGATCAGGGCGATCCCGTTCGGAAGGGCCAGCAGCCGGTAGAGGGCGTCCGGCATCACCGACAGGGCGGCGCTGACCAAACCACTGACAGCCAGCAGAACAGACGCCCACCGGGTGAGCACCCGGGCCCGGAACAGGGCGATGCCGAAGATGAGGCCGCCGGCCAGGTAGCCGACGCCCTGGGCCCGGAAGATGATCTCCAGTGCCCCGATGTCGCTGCTGGCGGTGCCACCGGTGGCCGCGTCGATGACGCTATCCACGTACTCCCGATCGGCCCCGACGACCGCGGGCAGGACGTACGCGGCGACGAAGCTCGTCGACATGATCAGCAGGTAGCCCACGGCGAGAACCAGGTAGCCGACGAGACCGACGACGCCGTTGCGGCGCACCTGGCTGAGGTACATCCCGGTGATGCCCACCAGCGACAAGGCGGTCATCAGGACCTTCAAGGACCCGCGGACGGTCATTTCGGTCGTCGTGATGGAGTCGGCGTCCAACTGCGGGTGCCCGACCTGTACGCCGATGAAGATCACGCCAGCAGCCACCGCCGCAGCGGCGGCGCCCCGGGTGAGGGTATTGGGTGTGATGGTCACGTCCGGCTCCCTGCTGCCTGGACCGCGGCCCGGTGCCGCGGCGATGCTCGAAACGTAGGACGCGGTGTGGTGACCGGGCGTCACCACATGTGGTGACCGACGATGTGACTGCACGCGGGCCCGACGCGGGGCTCGGCGGGTGGTCCGCAGCCGCCGTGCGGCTCTATCGTCGGCCGAGCTCGGGAGGCCGCCATCGGGTACAGGAGGAGGGCGCGCAAAGCAATCCGGTGACGGAGGAACCGGATTGCTCAGCGGCCTCCTAAAGCAAGCCGAGCTGACGGCCGCGGCGCACGGCGGCGGACCGGTTCCGCACGCCGAGCTTGGTGAAGATCCGCTTGGTGTGGGTGCGCAGGGTATTGAGCGAAACGTAGAGCCGGCGGGCGATCTCGGGACCGGTGAGATCGCTGTCGAGTAGCCGCAGCACCTGCATCTCCCGGTCGCTGAGGGGGGCCACCAGTGACTCGCCGTCGCCCACGGGGGCGTCCGTGATGCCGCCGATCGTGCCCGACCGGGCGCTGCCTCGGCTGGCGGCCAGGAGCCGGCGGGCGTGTCGACCCGCGGCATCCGTCTCGCGGTTGCCGGGGGCATCGTGCAGCAGGGCCAGCATCGGGGCGCCCTCATCGAGGAAGAGGCGGACATAATTCTCCGGCTCCGGGGCTCGGGCCAGGGCGCGGTCCAGCTCGGCGAGCGCCTCGTCGCGACGACCTGCCGCGTGCAGGGTGAGCGCTTGCAGCATCCCGATCTCCAGCAAAGTGCCCGCGCGTGTCGGCTCGGCGTCGGCGTACAGCCGATGCAACCACTGCGACAACTCGTCCAGTGGCGCCGCCGCGGTCGCCGGGCTATCCTGCGCCGTCGCAGCCCGGTGATGGCCGGCGAGGTGGAGCCGCACGAGGGTGAGTTGGTTGTACTCGCGCAGGAACGTGACGTCGTCACCCATGTCGACGTCGTGATCGTCGGCCCACCGCTTGGCTGCGTCGAGGTTGCCGGCCGCGATGTGCACGCGGGTTCGCATCGCCGGAATCGGGCGGATGTCGGGGTAGGTGCCGGGGCGGTACAGCGCTTGGGCCTGATCGAGCAGCTCGATGGCGGTGGCGTGATCACCGGTGGCGGCGCGCACCTGCGCGGCGGCGACGTACCAGTGGTGTCGGTTCTCGGTGATGGAAGCACGTTCGCCGAGCACCTTCGCGACGTCCAGATGGGCCTGGGCGCCGGTGAGATCGTTGAGCTCCCGGTCCAGCTCGGCGAGTCCGACGTGCAGGTCGGCGGTGGCCCGCGGGTAGGGCTCGCCGTGCGCCGTCGCGGTCACCAGTGCCTGCTCGTAGATGCGCCGAGCCTGGCCGGGACGGCCTGCGGTCATCCACATGTCGCCGAGGACCACAGTGGAGTCCAGCTCGTCGACCAGGTACCCCGCGGCGTGCAGGCTGCGCACCGCATCCGAAAACGTGGACAGGGCCTGGTCGACGTCGCCGGCCGCCCAGGCGGCAAACCCCAGGAACCCGCCGGCAGCGCCGCGCACGAAGTGGTCATCGGGGCCGGCCAGGTCAAGCGCGTGACGCGCATGATCCATGGTGGTGGCGACGTCGCCGCGCGCCTGGGCGAGCGCCGCGCGATAAACGCGCACGGTGGCCGGTGCGGTCCGCAGGTCCTCGGTGTCGGCCCACGTCGCCGCCAGGTTGGCGTCCTCGCTGCCGGCGGCGAGCGCGGCCTCGGCATCGTCGAGCCGAGCCTCCATCGCGGCGAGCTCGCCGGCCATCATCATCGACCAGCCCGACATGATGCTCAGCACCGGGCTGCGTCGCACCACGGACTCCGGCAACGCCCGGATCCAGCTCAGCAGCGTGGTGTCGTGGCGGCCGCGCCGCATCTGCGGCAGCGCCTGCTCGATCAGGTAGGCGGCCCGGGCGTGGTCACCGCCGGCGAGTGCGTGGCGGACCGCGTCGGGAACGAGGTCGTGGGTCGCGTACCACTCGCTGGCGCTCGTGTGCAGGGACGAGACGACGCCGGGGAGTTCGGCGAGCAGGCGTGCGTGCAGCACGTCGGCGAACAGATGGTGGTAGCGGAACCAGGTTCGTTCCGCGTCGAGGGCGACGACGAACAGGTTGTCGCGCTCGAGGCGTTCGAGCATGCCCGCACTGCCCGAGCCGCCGGTGACCGCGTCGCACAGCGGGCCGGTGAGACGGTCCAGCACAGATGTGCGCAGCAGGAACTGGTGCGACTCCGAGGGCAGGCGGGCGAGAACCTCATCGGCCAGGTAGTCGATGACGAACCGGTTGCTGCCGGTGAAGGCGTCGATGAAGTCGGCAGTCTCGTCGCGGGTGCGGGTGTTTCGCAGCGACAGCGCGGCCAGTTGCAGTCCGGCGACCCAGCCCTCGGTGCGTTCCTCAAGGGCCGCCACGTCCTGCGCCGTCAGCTCGAGTCCCATGACGTGGTTGAGGAACTCGCGTGCCTCCGCCGACGTGAAACGCAGGTCGGCGGCCCGCAGCTCCACCAACTGCCCACGACTGCGCAACCGGGCCAGCGGCAGTGGCGGATCCGACCGAGTCGCCACGGCCAGGTGGAGCTGACGGGGAAGGTGGTCGAGCAGGAAGTCCACCGACCGATGCACCGCGGGAGCCTCGATGACGTGGTAGTCGTCCAGCACCAGCAGCCAGTGCTTCTCGGGTGTCTGTTCGCCCACCCGCACGATCTGGTTCAGGAACCCGGTCAAGATGGCGGGGCCGTCGAGGGAGGCCGGTGACTCCATCACCGCCGGGTCGATGTCCAGACCGCAGCGGTCGAGCGCCGCCGCAATGTGGCGCAGGAGCCGCGGCAGGTCGTTGTCGCCGCTGTCCAGGGACAGCCATGCCGCGGCGACGTCCGGCCGTCGCCGCTCAAGAGAATCGAGCCAGTCGCCCAGCAGCGTGGTCTTGCCGAATCCGGCCGGCGCCGAGACGAGGGTGAGGCGATGATGGTCGGCCAGCGACCTGTCGAGTTCCTCGACAAGTCTGGATCGGGCGACCAGGTGGTCGCGCCGGCTGGGCGCGAACAGCTTGGTGGCGAGCACCATTGTCGACACCCGAGGAGCGTACGGGGCGGCCAAGCACCGCGCGTCAGCGTTCCCGGGTCAGCCGCGCTGTTGCGCGCGACGGAGCAGGCTGGGGTCGTGCGCGTTGACGACCAGCAGGTCGGGGTCGGCCGCCTGCCAGAGCCCGGCGAGGCGACGGGTTGCCCGGTGTCGACGAGGATCAGACCGTCGGGCCCTTCGACGAGAAGGACGTGGCAGACCAGTCCGTCGGGGGCCGCATGGTGCCGCAGTTGAGGTGCTGGACCTTCATCCCAGTGCCTCCAGCATGGCCGCCTGTGCAGCCGGGTCGCCGCCGATGAGGTTGGCGTCGATCTCCTGGATCGGGTTGCTGCCGTCCCAGTTGGCGGCTGCCATCTTAATCAGGTCGAAGCGGTCCAATCGGGGCAGTCCAGGCGTTGCGGTCTCACATCAGATGTCGCAGGTGTTGACCAGATCGGCGGAAGGGTCGCGCTGGACGAGGTGACTGGGCGGCGGCCGCGTGCCGTCCTGGGTCCACTGCTCGAGCGCTTCGAATGCGTCTCGGAAGCAGGGGAGCATGGGGCGCAACAGACCGGGCTGTTGTCCATAAAGGTCCTCGAAGTGGCTCCCTCCCTCGACCTCGTAGAGCCGAGTCAACTTACCTCGGCCGTGGTCCGCGATCATATCGGCGTAGAGGCGGGAGTCGCGAGGGGTGACGGCGGTGTCGAGGGTGCCCTGCAGCTGCAGGAGGGGCTTCCCGATGCGGCCCGTCAGGGAAATCTTCTCGAGGGCGTCCTTGACCTCCTCTGGGCGCGACGCCAGGTCGTAGTCAGCGTCGCAGTCAATGGTCCCAGGTGCGCAGAGGGGGTATCCGGCAGGGGTGTCTCCGTCGTAGGTGGGGTCGACCTCTTCACGGAAGATCCGCTGGAAGTTGTCCCAGAATGCTCGGTAGCTGTACTCCCAGGTGGGTTCTGAGCCACTTGGGAAGCCGGCGCCCAGGAGCGCCTGATGCGACTCCGGTGAGCCGTTGGCTGCGTACTGGGGGTAGTGGCCCAAAGCCGTCGGGAGGTAGGTGAGGAAGTTGCGCTCGGGCGTGATGAGCACCCCACTCCAGGCGATCCCGCCGTCGTAGAGGCCGGGTCGGTTCTCCAGTTGCCACCTGACGAGGTAGCCGGCGGCCGAGAAGCCGGCGACATAGGTCCGGCGAGGCTCTCGGTGATAGCGCTGCGCGAGCACGTCCTTGGCGGCGGCGGTCAGCTCGGTGACGCGGGCGTGCCACTCTGCGATGGCATCGCCGGGCTTCTCTCCATCGGTGTACAGCCTGGGGCCGCTGTTGCCCTTGTCTGTCGAGGCGTAGGCGTAGCCCTTTGCCAACACGGAGTCGGAGATGATGATGTCGCTGGCGTACTGCCGGCGGATGCCGGGAGGACCTGCGACGACGAGTCCCCCGTTCCAGTGCTGGGGCATGCGGATGACGAACTGGGCATCGTGGTTCCACCCATGTGTGGTGTTGAAGGTGGAGGTGTCCGGGAAGTAGCCGTCGAGTTGGATGCCGGGGACACCCGCAGGGTTCTCGGTGCCGGGAACGCTGAGGCCGCCGAAGCCGAAGAAGCCACTGGGGTCGGTGTGGCCGGTCTTGATGGTTCCGGTCGTGGTGAGGTCGCTCAGGCATGCGGCCTTTGTCCGCTCGGCACCGGGCACCGTGAGTCCTGCCATGCCGCGGCAAGCGGTGGGGCCAGCGCGGGCCCCATCGACGGCTTCGGCTGGGGCGAGCAGGGCGAGTGACGCGAGGACGGTGCTGGCGGCAACCGATGCGGCCATCGACACGATCGATTTACGCAGGTGCTTCATCTTCTTTCCTTCCTTCTTTCAAGGGACTGGGTGGGGTGCTGTGGAGCTGGGCTTGGCAGACGAGGAGCCGTCAGTGGATCGCGTTCGCGCGTGGCGCCTGGGTGGTGGTGTGGGCTGCCCAGGGGGTGATGTCGCTGGATCGACTGAACAGCCAGATCCCGAGCCAGCCGACTCCCACGGCGACGCCGACGAGTCCCAGGTCCAGCGCCGCTTCGGGCACGAAGGCTCGCAGCGAGATTGGTACGGCTCCGACCGCATAAGCTCAGCGAGTCGCGTCGATGACCTCCACCGAGATCAAGGTGGTGCCGAGATCGCGCACCTTCGCGAGTAGGCCGTGCAATGCGGCTGGTCGGCCACAAGCCCGCGCAGGGTGGTCGTACCGTCGTCTTCGCGGACGAGGGCCATCCTGTCGAACCGGGTTGACCAGTGCGCGTCGAGGTGGCCCTCGACTCGCAGCTCGTTGTTGGCGGGCCCCTGGGGTCCTCGGCGCATCGCGAACCCGCCTGCGTTGCGTGGGCGCGAGTTCGGCGAGCGCGGCGGGTGGAGGGGCGGCGGATCACCCATTCGGCGACGGCGGCGTCGATGATCCATCCTGGGGTGACCGAGAGGGCGGTGCTCAGGTCGCTGGTACCGAAGGTGGCTTCGCCGATGCCTTCCCGGGATCAGGCTGAGAACTATCATCGCGGCGGGAACGCCCCAGCTGGTCCCGGCCGCAAGTGCGGTCCCGGTTCCCTGCCGGGAGTGGGGGTCTCGTGCCGCCGCGTGTCAACCGAGCCGGTGGGCGAGGTCATCGGGAAATCGCCGCGGTGAGGTGCGGGGTGTCTACACCGGTCGGCGGCGAGGTGGACTCGGTGCGGGTGCTTAGCCAGAGCGAGTAGCCGAGGCCGATCATGGCGATGGAGTTGGGGAAGGCAAGGAATCGGTAGAAGGCGTCGGGCAG
>DATDBV010000270.1:0-17914 GCA_036524715.1 Nakamurella sp.
TCAGGACCGTCGAGTACCTGGCCGCGACACTGCTCGACCAGGCCTGGCACCGGCTGTCCCCGGACGAGGAGGTGACCGACGTCGTCGAGTTCGAGCGGGCCGCGCTGGCCGCGGCCGGCATCGACCTGCCGCTCATCCCGCCGCGCTACCGCAGCACCTACTTCCAGCACGTCTTCGACGGTGGCTATTCGGCCGGGTACTACTCCTACATCTGGTCCGAGGTGCTGGACGCGGACACCGTCGACATGTTCACCGCGAACGGTGGGATGACCCGCTCGAACGGCGACCACCTGCGGTCCACGCTGCTGTCGGTGGGTGGGTCGGTCGAGGCGCTGGACGCCTTCCGGAACCTGCGGGGCCGGGACGCCGACATCGAGCCGCTGCTGCGCAGGCGGGGTCTGCTCGCTGCGCAAGGCTGACACCCGGGCCGCGATGAACCCGTTGTGCCTCGGCGGGGCGGTGGCGGCACACCGGCCGCAGGGCGACGCGCGCGCCGAGGCGCCGACCAGTAGCGTGCTGACGTGCCCACTCTTTCCGATTACCGCCACCTGTCGTCGGGCAAGGTCCGCGAGCTGTACGAGGTCGATGACGAGCTGCTGCTGATGGTCGCCACCGATCGGATCAGCGCCTACGACTACGTCCTGCCCACCCCGATCCCGGACAAGGGTCGCGTGCTCACCGCGATGAGCGTGTTCTGGTTCGAGCTGCTGGGCGATGTCGTGCCCAACCATGTGGTCTCGTCTGACGACCCGCGGATCCCCGCCGAGGTCCGCGGTCGGGCGTTGCTGGTGCGTCGGCTGGAGATGCTGCCGGTCGAGTGCGTGGCTCGCGGCTACCTGACCGGCTCCGGGCTGACCGACTACCAGCGGACCGGCGAAGTGTGCGGCATCGCCCTGCCCCCCGGCCTGATCGAGGCGTCCATGCTGCCCGAGCCGATCTTCACTCCGGCCACCAAGGCGGCGATCGGCGAGCACGACGACAATGTCTCGTTCCAGGCGGTGGTCGACACGATCGGCGCCCCGTTGGCCGAGCAGGTGCGCGGGCTGACCGTCACTCTCTACGAGCGGGCGGCCGCGCACGCGCTCACCCGCAGCGTGCTGGTGGCCGACACGAAGCTGGAGTTCGGCCTGTTGGGCGACACCGTGGTGCTCGGTGACGAACTTGTCACGCCGGACTCGTCGCGGTTCTGGCCGAGCTTCGGCTACCGGACCGGGCAGGTGCAGCCGTCGTTCGACAAGCAGTACGTGCGGGACTGGCTGACGTCCGACGAATCCGGCTGGGACCGGACCTCGGGGCAGGAGCCGCCGCCGCTGCCGGACAACGTCATCGGGGCCACCCGTTCGCGGTACATCGAGGCGTACCAGCTGATCACCGGGCGGCCGTTCAGCAACTGGCTCGGCTGACCGAGCCCGACCGAGCCCGCGCCTCCCATTTCACTTGATTATGCAGTAGGTGTTCTTCCGGCACCTCGGATCAGACGGCGTAGTCCCGGAATTCGCCGGAACGGACGAATCCTGCGGCGGCGGTGAGCGCCGCGGCGAGTTCCCGAGCGCCGAGCCCAATTACGTGGTCGAGGACGACGTCGGCGCCGATGTCGAGGTCGCGGGCCAGTCGGTCGATGGGGGAGTCCCGTGCTTCCAGGACGGTCGCCAGCCAGGCGACTTCCTGCCTGATGTCGAGTCACTCATTCCGACAACAGACCCAGATCACCCAGGCGTGACCTCCGCGAAAACCTTTCGAGCACCGCATCGGCCGGCACGGTGCACGCCAAGGCCCGCTGCCCAAACCGCAGCGGTTCGCTCACCGTCCAGGTGCCGTGGTCGGCGGAAACGGCGCCGGTGACGCGGTCACCACCGCCGTCGGTGCGACCGTCGGGGTCGACCCCCCCACCCGCAGGGTCCGTGGTCGGATCGCTGCGGTCGGGCAGGGCATGCTCGAAGGGGTGCACACCGGGTCACGCCGCGTCCCCGAACGGAACGGTCCAACAGGACAGTACCGGCGTTATCGGGCGAACGGCCTGTTTCGGGCACCACCCGATCGGTGGTCCGCGCGAGACGCCCAGCGGCAGGTCGGGGGTCCACCGCTGGGCGCAGCGTCATCATCCACCATGCCGACGCCGTCGGACATCACCCGAACCGGGTCGAGCCAACCACTCCGGTGTGCTACCGGACGGTAACGGTGCTTGATGCGAGAACTTGCTATCCCAGATTGCCCACGCGAACGGCCTTGACAAGGATCTCCATCACGCGACGCACCCACCGTCACCGCAGCGAACGCCGATGCCCGTTGATCACCGAGAGGGGTGAGCCGGGCATCACGGAGTGCCTGTCACCCGAAAATGAGGCCGAGACAACGGCGCCGCCGGCCATGGAGGCCGGGCGCCACCGAAATCCACGCCCGTATCCAGCCACCGGCAACCGCCGCGCCACCATTGGCGAACCTGTGCGATGCGGCCGGTCACCGCCTCGGCACTCGCCCCCTGGACGATCGCGAAGGCAGCGGAATGGCCGGCGTCGTGCATCCCGTCGGCGGAAGCCCCCGTCGCCAACCGCAGGGTGATCTGGACGCCCGGGACGGGGCATGGACTGGGTGGGGGAGCGAAACGTCCCTGCCCGGGCGGAAACATCACCCAGCCGAAGTGTCCGCGCGGTGCCTCCGGTTGATGGATCAGCCTCAGCTCCTGACCGCATTGCCCTCGAAGACTCTCCCGGGTCGGCTCGACACCGAATGCCCGCTCGTAGGTCGGGGCGATCGGCCCGCCTCCGGTGCGGCAGGCGATCTCGCACAGCAAGGGTTGCCCGTCGGCCGGCAACCACGCCTCCAGGTGGAAGCTGCTCGGCGTGGGGGTGGGCGGCAATGTTCGGACCACCGCCCGAGCGAACTCCTGCAGCACCTTTCGCTGCGGGTCGTCGGCGTCGAGCAGCTGGCTGGTGAGCATGTCGCCGGCCCGGAATGCCTCCTCGTTGCCGGCGCTGTAGCGGCCGGGCCAGCAGTGGAATATCCGTCCGCCGGCCATCACCCCATCGACATGGAAGAACGGGGCGTCGACGAATCGTTCCACCATCCAGGACTCGGCTGCCGCCGGATCGTCGAACCGGCCGTCCCGCAGCATCTCGGCGAGCTTATCCCGAGTTCGGACGATGCTCACGCCCACCGATCCGGAACCGAGCCGGGGCTTGACCACCACGGGCAGGCCGGCGGACTGCACGAACGCCGAGAGATCGGCCGGTCGTTCGAGGGCGGCGAAGGTCGGCACTGCCAACCCCGCCCGGGCGACAATGTGCTTCATCACCAGTTTGTCGCGGTAGGCGGTCGCGGACTCGACGCTCTGTCCGAACAGGCCGAGCCGACCACGAAGCCGGGCCGCCCGCAGGACGTCGTCCTCGCTGGTGCTCGCGATCAGCCCGACGGCGTGCTGCCTCGCGATGGCTGCCGCCGCCTGTTCGGTGCCCGGTGCGAAGTATTCGTCCACCAGGTGGAAGTCGAGGAACTGTTCCGCGGCAACCCCTTCCGCACCGACCAGCGCGTCCGCCGTGGTGAGCAGGATGACGCTGCGCGCCGCGTCGTCCAGCCATTGATGGACGGGGCGGGCGGCCAGGGGTTGCCGGGAGAGCAGCAGGATCTTCTTCATTGCGGTTGTTCTCCTTGTTTCCGGGTCGAAGCGGATGGTCAGGTCCAAACGGAATGGACCACTGCACCGACGAGGTTGTGGGCGTCATCGGTGAAGTCGCGTAGCAACAGGTCCTGTCCCGCGGAACGCAGCCGTAAGGGACGCGGCGCATCGTCCTGAGCCACTCCCGACAAGCTGGACAGGTCAATGTGTCTCATTCCGGCGAGGTCGCCGAAACCAGACTTGATCACCGCCTCCTTCCTGACCCAGTGGCGCAGGAAGGCCCAATCAGGGTCGGGGTCGCGTTGGACGTCTGCCTGCTCGGCGGGGTGCAGCGTGCGCGCATACAGCGCCGCTCGCCCGTCAAGGGTTCTGACCCTTTCGACGTCGACGCCCACGGGCTGCGGACCGGACGCTGCCGCGACGACTCCGCCGGCGTGTGACAGGCTCACGTGGACATCCGTGCAGCCCTCGATCATCGGCCGGCCGTGCCGTCCGCCACACGATGTGCACCGTTGGACGATCCGCAGCTCGGCCGGCGACCGGCCGGTCACCGCCGCGGCGCACAGGCGGACCAACAGATGCGCGGCGACGAAGTCGTTCCTGGCGGTCCCGTCGGCCAACGCTGCACCGCGGTGTCGTTCGGCGGGGGTGAGCCAGTCCGCACCGTGCTCATATCGGGCCAGCACCTCGGCCGAGGCGGCCAGGACCGCGGTCGGACCGCCCAGATCAGGATGCTCGGGTTCGATCCATCTCACGGCGTTGCCGCCAGATCCGCCGGAACCAGGTCTCCGGCACGCCGCCCGCGCGCCGCGTACTGTCGGCGCCGGACGGTCGCGGCCGCGTGTCGCCCCGGCGGCACGGCGAAGCTCGCCGTCGCGACGCACGCCCCGGCCGTGACGACACCGATGATCGGCCAGCCGAGGTCGCTGCCACCGGCAATCAACACCGCGACCACTGCGGGTCCGATCGCCTGCTGCACGGAGTTGCCGAGTCCGAACACCGCCAGGTACTTGCCCCGGTGCGCCTCGGCCGCCAGGTCGACCGAAACGGTCCACTCGCCAACGGACCCCCACAACTCGGTGAGCGTGTGCAGGCCGGCGCCGGCCACCAGCAGGGCGGTGGCCGGCCACGGCCCGACGTGCCCCGCCACCAGATAGAGCGCGGTGGTCAGCAGGAACGCGGCGGCGGCCCGTATGTACACCGGGGGGACGTTCCGCAACCCGGTGACGCCCTTCGTCGCGGGAACCTGAAAGACCACGATGAGCACCGTGTTCAAGGCGAACAAGGCCGCCACCACGGCCGTCGGCGCCTCGGTGTGTTCAGAGACCCACAGCGGCAGGCCGATGGTGAATGTCGTGGTGTGCAGCAGGACGACGGCGTCGAGCGCAGCGAGCCCGACGTAGCGCTTGTCACGCAGCACGATTCGGTAGCCTCGCCAGCCGTGCTCTCTGGTGCGCGCGACCGTCGGACGCTTCGACGCGATTCCGGTGATCAACGCAGCAGCGACGACATACGATGCCGCGTTGCCGATGATCAACATGCGGTAGGCGGGGGCGCCGCCGGAAGTCAGGATCACCGTCGCCAGCAGCCCGCCGACCGCGAAGCCCAGGTTCCGCACGGATCGTTGGAACGCCAGCAACCGCAGCCGCTCCTCACCCTCCGCCAGCCCGGCGACGAAGGTCTGCTTGGCCGGCTTTGCCGTCTGGTCGGCGATCTGGCCGGCCGCCGCGGCGAGCACGAACTCGGGCCAGCTGTGCACGAACAGGAACGACAGGAATCCGATCGCGGCCAGCAGCCAGCACCCGATTGTGGTCGGCTTGGCACCGATCCGGTCGGTCAGGACGCCGCCGACCGGCGAGACGGCCAGGGCTGCTGCTCCCGCGATGCCCAGGCCGACCCCGACGGATGCCGCCGACAGATCGACCTGCTGAGTGAAGTACAACACCGTCACCGGGAGTAGCAGGCCTGTGCCGATCGCGTCGGCGACGGACGCGACCGCCCAGCGCGCGACCGCCGGATGCCGTGGCAATCCGACTGCGTGCCTGAGGTGACCCGGCCAGTTTCCTGCCGAGAACCGCCCGGTTCCGACGTGAGTCATTTTTCGTTCCCTCGTGAGCTTGATGGTTCATCGGATCGAGCGGCGCGGGTGAACGAATCCCCATTTGGACGAGCAAATGTGGATTGCCGTTCAGGGTGAACCACCCGGGTGGGTGAATCGCCCGACCTCATGACTTCCGTTCTGCCCCGACGTCGGAGGAATTCTCACCCCCGCTGATACCGCCGAACACTAAAGTCCAATCCGAGCTGAATAGAAACTCTTGAGACAGCTTGTCCCGCAACATGTCAGGCGATTCCCATGCGCGAAATCACTCGTTCGGCGCGTGCCGAAGTACTCAGTTCTGAGACAGTCGGGATCTGCCGGGTATCAGGTCACGACCCGGTCGCTTCATTACTGGGCGTCGGCGAGCGGCTGAACCATGCGAGGAAAGGCGCGCTGGCTCCAGCATTGGACCGACTGGCCCGGGATCCATCGGTTCCGGCGCGGAGGAATACCGCATCAACGAGGAGAGATCATGACGCATGACCACGGGCGTGATCTGCGGGCCGGATTCCTGGCCGCCGCGGATCGATTCCCCGGCCGGCCGGCACTGACGGTCGGCCGACGCACCTACTCCTACGGCGAGGTCTCCGACATCGCCCGGCGCTGGGCGGCCGGCATGGTCGATGCCATCGGTCACCGGCCGCGGCGCGTGGGGGTCTTCGGGTACCGCAGCGAGACCTCGTACATCGGCGCGCTGGCCAGCCTGTTTGCGGGGGCCGCGTTCGTTCCGCTGAACCCCAGGTTCCCGGCGGACCGCAGCCGGATTATGGCCGAGCGGGCGGACCTCGACGTGGTGCTGGTGGACGAGAACGCCCTGCCCCAGCTGCCGAAGGTGTTCCCCGGCCCACCGAAGTCCCCGGCGATCCTGCTGCCGGAGACATCCGGACGGGATGCCCGCGCGCACTGGCCGGGCCCGGTGCTCGACCGTGACGGTCTGGCCGCCCGGTCGCCGCTGACCGCGCTGCCGGACACCGACTTGCAGGATCTGGCGTATCTACTGTTCACGTCGGGCAGCACCGGGGAACCGAAGGGCGTCCCGATCACCCACGGCAACGTCAGGGCCTTTCTGGATGCCAATCAGGCAAGGTACCGGCTGGCTCCCTCCGATCGGCTGAGCCAGACCTTCGACCAGACCTTCGATCTGTCGGTGTTCGACCTGTTCATGGCCTGGGACAACGGTGCGAGCGTGTATTCGATGGATCCCATCGAACTCCTCGCGCCGTTCAGATTCCTCGAGCGGAACCAGATCTCGGTGTGGTTCTCGGTGCCATCGGTGGCCGCACTGCTGCTCAAGCGGGGCGTGCTCAAGCCCGGACGGATGCCGACCCTGCGCTGGAGCCTGTTCTGCGGCGAGGTGCTGCCCCGCACCGTCGCGCAGGCATGGCAAGCGGCCGCACCCCGGTCCATCGTGGAAAACCTCTACGGACCGACCGAACTCACCATCGCGTGTGCCGCCTACCGGTGGGATCCACGCACCAGTCCCGCGTCCTGCGAGCGCGACGTGGTGCCGATCGGAGAGATCTACCAGGGCCTGAGCCACATTCAGGTCGACGAGCAGCTGAACCCCGTGCCGAACGGCGAGGTGGGTGAGCTGTGCGTCGCCGGCCCGCAGACGTCACCCGGCTACTGGCGGGCGCCCGGCCTGACCGCCCAGCGCTTCTTCAGCCACACCGATGCCGCCGGGATCACCCGGCGCTACTACCGCACCGGGGACCTGGTGCGCCGACGCGTGGATCACTACGTCTACCAAGGTCGCAATGACCACCAGGTCAAGATCGGCGGCTACCGGATCGAGTTGGGCGAGATCGAGGCGGTGCTCCGGCGCGCCGGCGCCGTCGAAGCGGTCGCCCTGCCGTGGCCCACCCAGGGCACGCCGCAATCGGTGGCCGCCGTGGTGTCCGGGGTCGCGAGCATCGCAGAGTTGTCCGCGGCGACGCACCAGGCACTCCCGACGTACATGGTGCCCAGTTCCATTCATGCCCTGGACATGATGCCGCTCAACAGCAACGGCAAGATCGACCGCCGCGCCTTGGCGCAATGGCTCGACGAGATGAAGACCGACGACGCGACCGTTGCGGTGGCGTCATGAATCCGAAGGGGAGCACCCTCATGGCCGGCATCGAGCCGATCATCGCACGTGCGCTTGCGATCGAGTTGGATCGGGTCACCGACGACCTGCATTACCAGTCGATCAGCGAGTGGAGCTCGCTCGGTCACGTCGCCCTCATGGTCGAACTGGAAAGGCACCTGGGCGTCACGATCGAGGAGGACACATTCCTCGAACTCAGATCGGTGCCTGCGATCCGGGAGTTCGCGCACGCGGGACGGCCGGGTGATCGGTCGACGACGGCGGAATCGGCGGCCCCGCCGGCCAACGCCGGCTCCTCGGTCACCGTGCACCGGGGCCTCGAGAACGTCTACTTCGACCGGTCGACGATCACCCGGATCGACGGCGAGGAAGGTGCCCTGGAGTATCGGGGTTACAGCATCCACGATCTGGCCGAACACGCCCCGTTCGAGGAGACGGCGTGGCTGCTCATGCACAGTGAGCTACCCGATCCCGGGCAGTTGCAGGAGTTCAGGGATCAGCTGCATTCCGACAGCGAGCTTCCCCGTTCGGTCATCGAGCTGCTGCACAGCATGGCCGGCGCGCATCCCATGGAGGCTCTGCGCACCGCGGTGTCCGCGCTCGGCGCGACGTATCCGACCGGCCGGGACGAGTCGTACGAGGACGCATCGCGGGCCGCGGTCCGGCTGATCGCCCAGATCCCGGTGCTGATCGCCGCCCATCACGCCTTTCGCACCGGACGGGAGCTGCCGATCCCCGCACCGGACGCCTCCCATGCGACGCGTTTCCTGCACCTGCTGCGCGGTGAACAACCGTCGCCGACCGAATCCCGGTTCGTGGACACAGAACTGGTCGTGCACGCCGATCACGGTTCGAACGCGTCCGCGTTCGCCGCGCGTGTCGCGAAGAGCTGCGGCGCGACGATGCACGCGGCCGTGACCGCTGCCATCGCGACGTTCTCGGGCCCGCTGCACGGTGGTGCCGCCGAACGGGTCACCGATCTGGTCGATGCGGTCGGCCACCCCGACAATGCCCGGGCGTACGTGCGCGACCGATTCGCCAGGAACCTGCCGGTAATGGGATTCGGTCACCGGGTGTACCGCACGGAGGACCCGCGGGTGCGGCACCTTCGCGCCATGGCCGCGGAATTGGGCCGGCAACGAGGGGACAGCCGTGGCTACGACATCGTGCTGGCCGTCGTCGAGGCGATGAAACCGTATGCGCGGCACGGGATCGAACCCAACGTGGACCTGTACGCCGGGCTGGTCTACCGATCGCTCGGCCTGCCCGACGATCTCGCGGTTCCGATGTTCGTCACCGGACGGATCGCCGGGTGGGCGGCACAGGCCCTCGAGCAGCAGCGCAACAACGTGCTGATCCGACCGCTGCTGGACTACGTGGGCCCGTCCGGTCGTCGGTACCTGCCCGGACGAGCGGCATGAGCGCGATGCCCCCGACGATCACCCGCGACCGACCGCGGCCGGACGGGGCGGGCTTCGTCGAGCCACAGTCACAGGTCGTGACACTGGCCGGGCGGCGGGTCGGCATCCACTGCGTGCCGGCGCTGGCGACTCGGGCGGGGATCGACCTGGATCTGGTGCCCTTCGCCGGTCGCGTGCTGATCGAGTCCTTGCTGCGGGCAGGCGACGAGGCATCGGCGATCACCCTGGCCCGGCGCCTGGCGGCCGGCCGCCCGGCGGACCTCGAGATGAACTTCCGGCCGGCCCGGCTGCTGGTCCAGGACTACACCGGCATCCCGCTGCTGATCGACCTCGCCGCGGTACGGGATGCGGTGGTGGCCGACGGTGGCCGCCCCGAACTGGTCAATCCGGCCGTGCCCACGGATGTGGTCGTCGACCATTCGGTGCAGGTCGACGTCGCGGGCCGACCGGATGCCAGGGCGCGCAACGAATCCCTGGAGCTGAGCCGGAACGGCGAGCGTTACGCGTTCCTGCGATGGGCCGAGCAGGCGTTCGACAACCTGCGGGTGTTCCCGCCGGGCGCGGGCATCGTCCACCAGATCAACATCGAGAGGCTGTCCACGGTCGTTCGGTGCGAACCGGGGCCGGTCGGGCCGGTCGGGTACCCGGACACCGTGCTCGGCACGGACAGCCACACCACCATGGTCAACGGGCTCGGCGTCCTCGGCTGGGGTGTCGGCGGCCTGGAGGCCGCGGCGGTGATGCTCGGGCTGGCACATCCGATCGCCGTCCCGCGGATCGTGGGCGTTCGCCTGGTCGGCGCGGCCCGACCCGGCATCTGCGCGACGGACCTGGTGCTCGCGCTCACCGCGCACCTTCGGCCGCAGGACGTCGGCGGTGCACTGCTGGAGTTCACCGGGCCCGCGGTGGCAGGCCTGTCAGCGGCGGACCGCTGCACGATCGCGAACATGGCACCCGAATACGGCGCCATGGCGGCCTTCTTCCCGGTCGACGCCGAAACCCTGCGCTACCTGACGAACACCGGCCGGGCGAGCGACCACGTCGAGTTCGTGGCCGCCTATTGCCGGCGGCAACGCACGCTGAACGGGCCAGACGCGCCTGAGCCACGGTTCTCCCGGGTGATCGATTTCGATCTCGGCTCGGTCGAGGCGACCTTGGCCGGGCCGAGTCATCCTCATCAGCGGGTGTCGCTCGACGCCCTGGCGGCCTCATTGAATCAGGCGCTGACCGACACCGGCCGCGGGCCGGCCCGCACCGACACCCGGCCGCACACCACCCGCGGTGGCGCTCCGGGCTCGGTGGTGGACGGCGACGTGGTGATCGCGGCCATCACCTCGTGCACCAGCACCTCGAATCCCAGGGCGATGTTGGCTGCGGGGTTGCTGGCGCATCGTGCCGTCGAGCGCGGCCTGGCCGTACCCGCCCACGTCAAGACCAGCTTCGCGCCCGGTTCCCCGTCCGTCGCCCGCTATCTGCGGGACGCCGGATGGCTGGCTGCCCTGGAAACCCTCGGATTTCACGTGGTGGGGTTCGGGTGCACGACCTGCAACGGCGGCAGCGGCCCGCTGGCGCCCCACGTCGCGGAGTCGATCGACCGGCACGACCTCGCCGTCTGTGCGGTGCTCAGCGGCAACCGCAATTTCGCCGGGCGGATCCATCCGCAGGTCAAGGCAAACTACCTCGCCTCTCCGGCGCTGGTCGTCGCGCTGGCGATCAAGGGTCACGTCCGCGGAGATCTGCGCAGCGAGCCGCTGGGTCTGGATCGGGCCGGTGCACCCGTCCATCTGGCCGACATCTGGCCCGATGACGCCGAACTCGCCCGGGCCGAGAGGCGGTGTGTGCATCCGGGTATGTTCGCCGCGGCCGAACCGGGCGTCACCGGGTGGGCCGGGATCGCGGCGCAGACCGGACCGATCCACCGGTGGCAGCCGGAGTCGACCTACATCCGACGGCCGCCGCACCCGGAACTCGGCGCGGTGTACGACACCGAGCACGACGCGATCCGCGGTGCCCGGGTCCTGGTTCTCCTGGGTGACTCGATCAGCACCGACCACATCTCGCCGGTCGGGTCGATCGCGGCCGCGTCCCCGGCCGGTCGGCACCTACTGGCCCTCGGGGTGCGCCGCGGCGGACTCAACAGCTACGGATCGCGGCGTGGCGACCACGAGGTGATGGTCCGGGGCACGTTCGCCAACCCGCGCCTGCTCAACCATCTCGTCTCCGGCGAAGGTGGTGACACCGTGCACCTGCCGACCCGGGAACGCCTGCCGATCTTCGATGCGGCGAGCAGGTATCGGGCCACGGGCACTCCGCTGATCGTGCTGGCGGGCAACGGATACGGGATGGGCTCCTCCCGGGATTGGGCGGCCAAGGGGCAGCGGCTGCTCGGGGTGGTTGCCGTGCTGGCCGAGAGCTTCGAGCGGATCCACCGCGCCAATCTGTGCGCCATGGGGGTGCTCCCGGTGAAGCTGCCCCGCGGCTGGCGCGACCTTGGACTCACCGGCCGGGAGGAATTCGACATCGAAGGGTTGCGCACGATGCGCGAGTCCCGGCAAGTGGTGGTGACCGCCCGCCCGGAGCGCGGTTCCGGCGTGATCAGGGTCCCGGCGCAGGTCGACATTCGCTCCGACGGTGAATGGGAGCTGCTCGGGCACGGTGGGATGCTGCCGTATCTGAAGTCCCGACTGGGGGTCCGATGAGGAGCCCGACCGCCCTGGTCGCCGACCTCGGCCTGACGGATTCGGTTGCCGTAGCGGATCTCTCCGCACGCAGAAGCTTCTTCCAGGGCGTGCACCTGGGCGTGCGGGATACGCCGATCGGCACTTTGCTCGATCTGCTGCGCAACGAGCCGGGACTGTCTCCGCCCCGTAGCGGCCACATCGGCAACTGGGAGAACATTGTTCGCGGACGGTCCGGTGCCACCGACTTCAACCAGGCGATCTGCACGCAGGGATATGGGTACCCGCTGATCTTCGGCTTCACCCAGACCGAGACCGACGACGGCCTGCGTGGCGACGGGGTTTACCGGCCGGGCTCGATCGCCCGGGGCGACGCGCAGCAGGCCCTCGACCTCTACACCTGGGACGGCCGGTCCTTCATCCGCCGCGACCGGGAACGGGCACTGTTTTGCCCCTTCGTCCTTGCCGAGTACGACGGCTCCCTGGTCCCGCTCACCGCCCTGCACGTCGAACGGATGCGCGGCATGACGCCGGTCCTGCCGTTCCGCCTGGAAACGGACCTCATCCTGCGGCATGAGGACGCGACCAGGAGCATGCTCACCGTGCTCCTCGAGGCAGCCGCCGTGCGTCCAAACCCGCGCCGCGAGTACGCCGATCTGATCGGCCATCTGGCGGCGCTGGACGGAACCGTGCAGCGATGCGAGGTCCGCCGGGACGGCCGCGGCTACCTGATCGGCACCCGGCGGTACGCCTCTACCGCGGAGCTGGTCGACCACGCCCTGCTGACCCTGCGCGCGGTCAGCGACCCGGACACCTTCGCCGCCGGCATCGTCGAACTGCCGTCTGCCCTTCCGGTCGTCTCCCACCTGCTGCTCGACGTCCTGTCCGCGTACTTCGGCACGCACTATCCGGATCTGGGCGGGTTGGGCTCGCCGCCGACCAAACCCTTCAACGCCCATTTGCACTGGGGCGCAAGAGACATGGCCGGCTACCCGCCCATGCGTCGGGGGTACTTCGTGCAGAAATCAACCGCTCGCAGCCTGCGCACCATCTGCGGCACGCTGGGCGCGCACTTCCCTGACGTCGATCCGTTGTGCTTCCTGCTGCTCCCAGCCTCGGTGTTCATGCTTTGCCCGACCACCGCTCATCCGCGGGACGCCGAACTGGTGGCCGCGCTGTTCCGCACCGTCCGCCGGGCAACGCCGGCCGGTGACACCCGTTCTCCGGAAGTGATCACCCAGGCCGCACGGTCGGCGGTCGCGGCGTGGCTGTCAACCCAGGGACCGGCACTGTCGCCCTATTTCATGCACCGCTTCCGCCCGCGCGGCAGCGTGTTGCCTGCCGTCGAACTGCCGTCCTCGAGCCGCCCGGTCGAACCGCAGGGATTCCGGGAACTGACGTTCCGGCAGGCCGGCCTCGCCGTCGGGGCCTTGGTCAGCATGATGGACGAACCGGCGGCTGGCGCATGAGATCCACCTTCGCCGCCGCCGAGTTCCATCTCGCG
Organism: Nakamurella sp.; assembly: GCA_036524715.1. Lineage (GTDB taxonomy): Bacteria > Actinomycetota > Actinomycetes > Mycobacteriales > Nakamurellaceae > Nakamurella. The sequence continues at coordinate 13,407 of DATDBV010000270.1, forward strand.
GAACCCTTCGTCACCGCGCGTGGCGCGCTGACCACGGTGCGGCAGATCCTGCTCGAACTGACCTGGGACGGCCTCACCGGAGTCGGGGTTGCTCACCTCGCGGATCGCGAAGGTTGGGGAGAGGAGGCCGTCCGCGCGTCGCTGCAGACGGCACTGCGGCAGATCGCCGGCCGCACACCCGCCGATGCCGCGTCGCTGCTGAACCGGCTGGAAACCGGCACGCCCGCGGCATGCAGCGCGGCCTCCGCGGTCGACATGGCCGTCCACGACCTGCTCGGACAGGTCGCCGGCCTACCGCTGCGCCGTCTGTGGCGACTTCCCGAAGAGCCAGCCGCGCCGACCGCGATCTCGCTGGGGGCAGACGACGGCCGGCTGCTGCAGCAACGGGCGATGGAGCTGATCCGGTGGCCGGTGATCAAGGTCAAGATGACCCCGGGTGACGACGCGAACAGGGTCGCGATGCTTCGCGACATGTATCCCGGCCGGATCTGGGTCGACGGGAACGGTTGCTGGGACCGGCGTGGGGCGATCGCGATGGCCGAGAAACTGCACGGGTACGGCGTCGAACTCCTCGAGCAGCCGGTCCCGGCCGGAAATCCGGACGTAGTGCGGGCCGTCCGCGCCGCGTCGCCGATCCCGGTGGTGGCCGACGAGGACTGCTGCACCCCGCTCGACGTCCTGCGCCTGCGTGGCTGCGTGGATGTGGTCAACATCAAACTGTTTCGCTGCGGAGGCCTGCTCCGGGCGCTGCGGATGATCCGGCTCGCCCGCCGGGCGGGGCTGCGGGTGATGCTCGGATGCAAGACGGAAAGCGCTGTCGGCGTCACCGCGATGGCCCAGCTGGCCGGCCTAGCCGACTACCTCGACCTCGACGGCCATCTCGACCTGCTCGACGACCCCTACCGCGGGATCGCAGTCGAAACCGGGCATCTCAGGCTACCCACCACCCCCGGACTCGGCCTTGTACGCGTGTCCGACGCCGAAGGCGGGGGCGCCGCCCGTCGACCGGCACCCGCCGCCGCGTCGAAGGGACTCAGATGACGCACACCGACGGTAACCCGCCGGCGATGCGGTGCGCCGTTCTCGACGACTATCAGGATGCCGCCCTGACCGTCGCCGACTGGTCGCCGATCACCGAAATGATCCGGGTGGACGTCTTCCGCGACCACCTCGGAACCGAGGATGAGCTCGTCACCGCCCTCGCCCCGTACGACATCGTGGTCCTGATGCGCGAGCGGACCGCCTTGCGGGCCGCGGTTCTCAACCGTCTCCCACGGCTCAAGTTGATCGTCACCACCGGCATGCGCAACGCCTCGATCGACATGTCGGCGGCGGCCGCGCACGGCGTCATGGTGTGCGGCACGGCGAGCTCGTCGGATCCGCCCGCCGAACTCACCTGGACGCTGATCCTTGGTCTGGCCCGGCATCTCACGACGGAGAACGCAGGTCTGCGTGCCGGCGACCGGTGGCAGCGCAGCATCGGCAAGGACCTCGCGGGAAGCCGGCTCGGCGTGCTCGGCCTGGGCCGGATCGGCAGCAGGGTGGCGCGTATCGGCCTCGCGTTCGGCATGCAGGTGACGGCCTGGAGTGAGAATCTCACCCGGGAACGCACCGATCGGGCCGGCGTGGAATTCGCGGCATCGAAGGAAGAACTGCTGGAGTCCAGCGACTTCGTCTCCATCCACCTCGTGCTCGGGGACCGCACCAAGGGACTGATCGGCGCGGACGAACTGGCTCGCATGCGCTCGACCGCGTATCTGATCAACACGTCCCGTGCGGCGATCGTCGACGAGGCCGCTCTGGTCCAGGCGCTGCGGACGGGCCGGATCGCGGGAGCCGGCCTGGACGTCTTCGACCTCGAGCCGCTTCCAGGCGCCCACATCCTACGATCGCTGCCGAACGTGCTCGCCACACCCCACCTCGGCTATGTCACGACGGGGAATTACCGAACCTACTACCGCGAGGCGATCGAGGACATTGCCGGCTTCCTCGCGGGATTACCACGACGTCAACTCGCCTGAATTCACTAGTCAACCCGACGCGTCGTCGTCGCGAAGAGGAGAACCTGCAATGCTGAAACTCGGAGCGTTCCTGCCCGCGCCCGGCCACCATCTGGCGGCATGGCGCCACCCGCAAGCCCGCGCGGACGGCGGCCTCGACCTGGCCTACTACCGCTCGTTGGCGCAGACCGCCGAACGAGGCCTGTTCGACCTGATCTTCCTGTCCGACGGTGCCGGCGTCCGGACCACCTACAAGGACGCGGACGAACTGAGCCGGCAGGGCAGGATGGTCCACTTCGAGCCGCTCACGCTGTTGTCGGCGTTGTCGGCGGCGACCGAACACATCGGCCTCACCGCGACCGCGTCGACCAGCTACAACGAGCCGTTCAACCTGGCGCGCAAGTTCGCCTCGCTCGACTACCTGTCCAATGGCCGGGCCGGCTGGAACATCGTGACCTCGGTGACCGACGCCGAGGCGCGCAACTTCAATCTGGAGCGGCAGGCCGACCACGCCACCCGGTATCGGCGGGCCCGGGAATTCATGCAGGTCGTCACCGGTCTGTGGGAGAGCTGGGAGGACGATGCCTTTCTCTACGACAAGGACTCCGGCAGGTACTTCGATCCGGCGAAGCTGCACATCCTCGACCACCGAGGCGAGTTCTTCCAGGTGCGTGGTCCGCTCAATGTGGGACGTCCGCCGCAGGGTTGGCCGGTGCTGGTGCAAGCGGGTTCGTCGCCGGATGGCCGGGATTTCGCTGCCCGCTGGGCCGAAGTGATCTTCACCGCGCACCAGACCCTCACTCAGGCGCAGGATTTCTACCGCGAGGTGAAGGACCGGGTCGCCGACCATGGCCGTGATCCCGGGCAGGCCCTGGTGATGCCCGGAGTGTTCGCCGTCGTCGGCCGGACGCAGGCGGAGGCGGAGGACAAGTACGCCTCGTTGCAGGCTCTGATCGATCCCGTCGTCGGCCTCGGATTGCTCGTCGGCCTGCTCGGGGACGTGGACATCTCGCACCTCCCGCTCGACGGACCGTTGCCGTCGCTGCCCGAGACCCAGGGCAGCACCAGCCGGCAGCAGTTGGTGTACGAACAGGCCCAACGCGAGGGGCTGACCATCCGGCAGCTGTACCAGTCCGTGGCCGGTGGCCGTGGCCACCGCTTCGTCCTTGGGACACCGCAGACGGTTGCCGACGAGCTCGAGCACTGGTACCGCGGCGGCGGGGCGGACGGCTTCAACATCATGCCGCCATACCTGCCCGGGGGGCTGACAGACTTCGTGGATCTGGTGATTCCGGAGCTGCAGCGGCGCGGCCTGTTCCGGACCGCCTACACCGGCCGCACGTTGCGGGAGAACCTGGGGCTTCGGCGTCCGGAGTGGGCGAGCCGGCCGGAACGGGTGACGACGTGACGCTTCGTGAGATGCGGACGGCGGAGAAGTCGGCTGACGTCACCGGCAGCTCGCTTCGGCATGCACTGCAGGCCCTGGGCGCCGGGGTGGTCATAGTGACCGCGAAGGGACGCGACGGTCCGGCAGGGGTCACCGTCACCTCGTTCACCCCGCTATCCCTCGAGCCGCCGTTGGTGTCGTTCGCCCTTGGCCGCGGGTCATCGACGCTGCCTGCCTTCGTCTCGTCCGGTTGCTTTGCCGCGCACGTTCTCGGGGCCGATCAGCGCCGGCTCGCCGAGCGTTTTGCCGTAGCGCCGGACGACAGGTTCGCACCGCCGACCGATTGGCATGAGGGACCGCGGGGAGTGCCGCTGATCCGCGGCGCCCTCGCGCAACTCATCTGCACGCGGCACGAGGTTCTGCCGTTCGGGGATCATCACCTGATCGTCGGAAAGGTGGTGGCGGTGACCCGGACCGAGCATCGACCCGCGCTGGTGCATCATCGTGGGGCGTTGCGCAGGTTGTGATCGAATGGACGCAGCCCGGCGGGCCCGGTCTTGGCCGGCGACGATGTGATCGGCCGTGGTCGGTTGCGGTCGGTATCAACCGGCTGCCCGGCCCGCTCCCACCCTTGGTCCGGGTGACCGGCCGGAAACGGCCACTGAGCGAGAGGCATCAGCGAAATGCAACAGCTGGCAGGTCTGCGCGCCGCCGACCTTCGCGCCGTGTTGGGTCTCACCGAGCAGGCCCTTTCGGTTCGGGCGGCTCGCGATATCCCCGCCCTTAATCAGAAGAACACCTACTGCATGATCAACTGGAAGTGAGAGGGGACGGCGGGCCCCGGGGCGATGGCAGTCAGTGTCCGGCGCCGGCCAGCTGCAGGCCGACCACGCCGGCGATGATCAGCACGATCGAGCCGATGGTCAGCGCGTTCACCGGGTCGCCGAACGAGATGATGCCGATGATCGCCGTCAGCACCGCCCCGATGCCCACCCACACCGCGTAGGCCGGTCCGACCGGCAGTGTCTTCAACGCGATCATCTGACCCGCCATTGACAGCGCGAGCAGCACGAAGAACGCCACCGACGGCCACAGCTTCGACAGCCCGTCTGACGCCTTCA
>DATDBV010000271.1:0-15222 GCA_036524715.1 Nakamurella sp.
AGCAGGAACAGGCCGGCGGTCACCATCGCCATCGACGATCCGGCGGTGCCGGCGATCAGGGTCGCGAGCAGCAGGACGCCGCCGCCGGCGACGATCACCGGGTAGCGGCCCCACCGGTCCGCGGCCCAGCCGACCAGTGGCGAGAACGCGAACATGCCAAGCACATGGACGCTGATGGTCAGGCCGACGACGGTGATTGAGGCGCCATGATGGTCCATGTGGACCGGGGTCATGGTCATCACCCCGACCATCACCGTGTGCGCGGCGCACATCGCGACCAGCGCGATCCGGGCGCCGCCGATCCGCCACGCGCGGACCATCGCCGGCCCCGTCGCCGACCTGGGCGTGCGCGGATCGACATGGGTGAACTCGCCGGCCAGCAGCAGCGGATCGGGCCGCAGGAGCAGGATCGCCACGGTGGCCATGGCCTGCATCGACGTGGCGATGACGAACGGGCCGGCCATCGGGGCCAGCCCGAGCGCGTCGGCCAGCGCCTCGCCCGGCGTGCCCAGATTCGGTCCGAGCACCGTGCCCACCGTTGTCGCCCACACGACCAGTGACAGCTGCCGGGAGCGATGCTCAGGAGCGGCGAGGTCAGTTGCCGCGTAACGGCTCTGCAGCGAGGCTGCGGCGCCGGCACCGGAGATGCCCAGGCCGTAGATGAGCAGCACCGTGGCCAGCGGCCGCTGCGTGTCGGCGATCTGCGCCGCCAGGATCAGGGCCGCCGAGCCAGTGGTGGCCAGCGACCAGGCCAGGCCGAGTGAGATCCGCCGGCCGAACCGCGCGGCCAGCACCGCCAACGGGACGGCCACCAGCGCGGCGACCACGGTGGTGGACGTGCGGGCCACTCCGGCCCACCCCTCGGACCGGGTCACCTGGGTGGCCAGCAGGATCCCGACCGACAGACCCGCACCGAACCCGATCCCGCCCAGCACCTGCGCGGCGGACAGCAGGGTCAGCGTCCGGCGTTGGGCGGCGACGACGCGCGGCTTGTGCTGCCACCCGGTCGGCTCGGACGGGTAGGTGCCCTCGGCGCGGTGCGCCTCGCTCACTCCGGCGCGCTTCCGGAGCACCCCGACGGGTCGGTCCGCCCGGTTGGGTCGCCGACGCGGTGGTCACCGGTCGCCCGGATGGCTTCGCTCATGGATGCACGCTAACCCGACTCCCGCGGCCGGACCCTCTGACACCATTCCCAGCCGTCCGGTGCGGACGTCACAGCGGCCGGACATGATCCGTCGCGAGAATGGCAGGCGTGGATGTGGCCGATGCGAAACAGTCCGAACGCGATCAGCAGTCGCCCCGCCGGCGCCCTCGGCGGCGGTGGTGGCAACGGTCGGCCGGCGTGGCGGTGGCGGTGGCGGTGCTGGTGCTGGGCTCCACGGCGACGGCTGGCGGGGCCACCCCGCGCAAGCCCACCCCGGCCGAGATCGACGTCATTGCCGCCGAACCGGCGGACGGGCCGGTGCACGGGGAGTTCCCGGTGGTGGCCGCCGACGGCACCGTGCAGACGCGGCGCTGGCAGTGGGGCGAGGTGGTCGAGATCGACGTCACCGACTCGGCTCTCATCACGGTCGCCAGCGAGGACGGCTACGCCAGCGAGTATCGGGTCGGCCCCGACCAGGCGACCGGGTTGGCCGTGGGCGACGTCGTCACGGTGGTGGGGCTCGTCAATGGCTCGTGACGCCGACCCGCGGCCGGGCTGATCAACTCGGCGAAAGTGCGCCCGATTTGCCGGGTTCGTTGCCGAGATGATCAGCCCGTCGGGGTCCAGCCACGGACGAACTACAGCGCCAGCAGCACCTCGGGGTCGACGAGGCCTTCCACCGCGGACCGCGCCGAGACCGCGTCCACGGCGGCGCGGGCCGCTGCGGCAATCTCCTCGCACTGCGTGGTCGTGGTCCGGGCGAGTGCATAGCGCACGGCGGGCACGCCGTTGGGGGCCATCGACAGGCTGGTGATGCCCAGCCCGACCAGCACCAGCGCCAGCAACGGGTCCCGTGCGGCCTCGCCGCACACGCCGACCGGCTTGCCGGCCGCCTTGCCGGCCGCGCCGGCGGCGGCGATGAGATCGAGGACGGCGGGCTGCCACGGGTCCAGCAGCTCGGCCAACTCGCCGGCCATCCGGTCGGTGGCCATCGCGTACTGGGTCAGGTCGTTGGTGCCGATGGAGAAGAAGTCGACCTTCTCGATCAGGTGCGGCGCCCGCAGCGCGGCCGCCGGCACCTCGATCATGATGCCGCCGACCGGCAGGCCGTGGGACTTGACGCGCTTCTCGAACGACTCGGCCTCGTGCACGGTGGCGACCATCGGCGCCATCACCCATGGCTTGGCGCCGGTGGCCTTGGCCGCCTGCGCGATCGCGGTCAGCTGGTCGTCCAGCAGTTGCGGGTACCGCTTGTCCATCCGCAGGCCGCGCACGCCCAGCGCCGGGTTCTCCTCCTCGTCGGACGGCGCGAAGGCCAACGGCTTGTCCGCGCCGGCGTCCAGCGTGCGGACGACCACCTTGCGGTCGCCGAACGCCTCGAACACCTTGGTGTAGGCCTTGACCTGAGTTTCCACGCTGGGTGCGGTCTTGGCGTCCAGGAACAGGACCTCGGTTCGGAACAGGCCGACACCCTCGAGGTCCTCCTTGGCCGCCTTCTCCGCGTCCTCGACCTTGCCGATGTTGGCCAGCAACTGGACGGCCTGGCCGTCCTTGGTCCGGCCGGGGCCGCCACCGGATTCCTTCAGGGCGGCGCGGGCCTTGGCCCGGGCGGTGATCGCCTCGCGCAGGGCGTCATCGGGGTCCTTGACCACGGTGCCGTGCGCGGCATCGACGGCGATCACGTCACCGTCGGACAACTCCAGCGCGCCTGTCGTCCGGACGATGCAGGGCAGATCGAGCTGCGCGGCGATGATCGCGGTGTGGCTGGTCGGACCGCCCAGTTCGGTGACGATCGCGACCACGTGATCCAGGTCCAGGGTGGCGGTGTCGGCCGGGGCCAGGTCGGCGGCCACGACCACCGACGGTTCGGTCATCGCCGGGAGCCCCGGCGGCTGCTGGCCGAGCACCTGGGCCACGATGCGATCGCGCACGTCACGCAGGTCGGTCACCCGCTCGGCCATGTAGCCGCCGCTCATCTCCAGGATGGAGCAGAATCCCTCGACCGCCTGGTCGACCGCGGTGGCCGGGCCGACGCCGGTGCCCATCCGCCGCACGACGTCGGCGAGCAGCCCCGGATCCTGCGCCATCAGCGAGGTGGCCTCCAGCACGGCGGCCACCGTCGACTCGGCCTGGGCGGCCCGCGTCCGCAGGTTGGTGGCCACGTAATCGAACGAATTCTTGACCAGGTCGTTGGCCTGGTCCAGGTTGGCCGCCGCCGCCTCCGCGGCCGGCGGACGCACCGGCGGGGCCAGCTTGACGACCCGGCCGACCGCGGAGCCGCGGCCCACCCCGATTCCGGTCAGCTGCTTTCCTGCTTGGCTCGTCGGCGTGGAGGTCGTGGTCGTCATGGGATCGATTCAACTCCTGGATGGCGGGTTTGGGGCTTGGTTGCGCGGGCCCACGGCGGGGGTGGCTCCCGAGCCCCCCGCCGCCGTGCGGCCGGTCTTCTGGTCAGGGGGCGTCGTGGTCGACTTCCAGCAGCTCGACCAGCTGATCCAGGGCGGCGTCGGCGCCGTCGCCGTCGGTGGACAGGGTGACCTCGTCGTTGTTGCCGACGGCCAGGCCCATGACCATCAGGATGCTGCGGGCGTCGACGGGGTCCCCGTCACCCTTGGCGATGGTGACCGGCAGCCCGGTCGCGGTGACGGCCTGGACGAACAGCGAGGCCGGGCGGGCGTGCAGCCCGACGCGGGAAGCGACCTTGACCTTGCGGGAGGGCATGGCGTGACTCCTAGTTCTCGGACGAAGCCGATCGAATGGTGTGGCACCGGTCACTCTATCGAGGTGGTGCCACGAGGCCGGGACCGCGACAGACATCGTCGCAGCCCCGGCCTCGGTGTGCAGTGCGGGAGCGAAGGTCAGGCCGCGACGCCCTCGGCGACGTCCTCGGCGTGCGCGATCTCCTCGGTCTTCCGCTGATCCAGGCTCATCAGCACGATCACCAGGCCGGCGGTGATGACGGTACCGACCACGATCGCCAGCAGGTACAGGATCGGGTTGCTGATCAGCGGGAGCACCCAGATCCCGCCGTGCGGCGCCCGGAGCTCGTTGCCGAAGGCCATCACCATGGCGCCGGTGACCGCGGAGCCGACCATGCACGACGGGATGACCCGCAGTGGGTGGGCGGCAGCGAAGGGGATCGCACCCTCGGTGACGAACGAGGCACCCAGCAGCCAGCAGGCCAGACCGTTCTCCCGCTCCGCCTCGGTGAACAGCTTCTTGCGCACAGCGGTGGCCAGCGCCATGCCGAGCGGGGGGGTCATGCCGGCGGCCATCACGGCGGCCATGATCTGCAGGCCCGGGCCGCCCTCGGTGATGGCGATGGTCAGGCCTCCCGCGGCGAAGACGTAGGCCGCCTTGTTGACCGGGCCGCCCATGTCGAAGGCCATCATCAGGCCGAGAATGGCGCCGAGCAGGATCGCGTTGCCGCCGGACAGACCGGACAGCCAGTCCTCGAGCGCGCTTTGCACGGCCGCGACCGGCGGGCCGACCACCAGGAACATGATCACGCCGATGAGCAGGGTCGTGACGAGTGGGATGACCACCACCGGCATGACGCCGCGGACGCCCTTGGGTACCCGCAGCCTGGTCAGCCAGTAGGCCATGCCGCCGGCGATGAATCCGGACACGAGGCCGCCCAGGAATCCGGCGCCGATGGGCCCGCAGATCAGACCGCCGACGATGCCGGGCACCAGGCCGGGTCGATCGGCGATGGCGAAGGCGATGTAGCCCGACAGGATCGGCACCAGCATGAAGAACGCGATCTTGCCGATGACGAACAGGACGCCGGCGAAGCCGGCCTGGTCGAGCAGGGCGCTGAAGTCGCCGCTGCTGAAGGCGACCGGGAGGCTCCCCGCGATGTTCTCGTAGGTGACGCCCTCGAACTCACCGCCGTAGAGCTTGTAGACGACTTCCTCGCCGCCGAACAGGAAGCCGAGGGCGATGAGGATGCCGCCGGCCGCGACGAACGGGATCATGTAGGACACGCCGGTCATCAGCCATTGGCGGACCCGGGTGCCGACCCCGACCTTGCGGGTGTCGCCGCCGCCCGACTTGGGTGCGGCGGCCGATGCCGCAGCCGCCGCCGCGGCCTCGGGCGTGCCCGCCTTCGGGGCGTTCTCGACCGCGGCGATGGCGGCCTCGAGCACGGCCTTCGGGTCGTGTACGGCCTTCTTCACGCCGACGTCGACGAAGGGCTTACCGGCGAACCGGTCCTTGCCCTTGACCTCGAGGTCGGCGGCGTAGATCACGCCGTCCGCGGCCGCGATGATGTCGTCGGACAGCGGGACGGTGCCCGCGGAGCCCTGGGTCTCGACCTGAACCTCGTGACCGAGGTCCTTACCGGTCTGCTCCAGGTTCTCCGCGGCCATGTATGTGTGCGCGATGCCCGTCGGGCATGACGTGACAGCGACGAACTTCATCAGCCACCCACCTCGGATTGGACGTAGGACGCCACCGCGGCTTCGTCGGCGGCGTCGATGATGGTCTGGCGGAAGGCGGGACGAACCAGCCGGCGGGCCAGCGCCGCCAGGATGGTCAGGTGCTCCGATCCGCCGCCGGCCGGGGCGGCGATCAGGAACACCAGCGTCGCCGGGCCGTCCGGGGCGCCGAAGTCGACGCCGGCGGGGACCCTGGCCAGGCCGAGCGTCGGCACGGTGACGTGCTCGGAACGGGCGTGCGGAAGTCCGATCCCACCCGGCATGCCGGTGGCCATCTGCGCCTCGCGGGCGGCCACGTCGGCCAGGAAACCCTCCAGGTCGGTGACCCGCCCGGCGGCCTGCAGCTTCTTCGCGAGCTGCCGGGTGGCGTCGGCCTTGTCGGTGGCCACCAGGTCGAGCGCTACCAGTTCGGGTGTGATCAGGTCGGTCATGATGCGACGTCCTTCACTGCTTGGAGGGGATCGGGATCGGCGACGACGCGGACTGCGGCGGCGCAGGCTCGGGTTTGGTCGGGGCTTGGCACTGTAGTACCAGGGAGCAGGCAGGCTGCCCGCCCCCAGGCCACCGCGGTGGCCAGCCGTTGGTCGGGACTTCCGGTGGCGTGCAGGTAACCGGACAGGGTGCAGTCGCCGGCACCCACGGTGCTGCGGGGCACCAGCGGCGGGCCGCCGGCCCACCATGCCCCCTCCTGCGTGATCAGCAGGGCGCCATGCCCGCCCATGCTGACCAGGAGTTCCTTGGTGCCCTTGGCGCGCAGGTCGCGGCCGGCGTCGATGACGTCGCCGACGGTGACCAGGTCGCGCCCGAGGATCTCCTCGAGCTCCTCCAGGTTGGGCTTGATGACGGTGGCCCCGGCGCCGAGGGCCGCAGCCAGCGCCGGGCCCGAGGTGTCCAGCGCGACCGGCACGTTCGCCTTGACCGCAAGGGCGGCGACCCGGGCGTAGAGGTCGTCCGGCACGCCCGCCGGCAGGCTGCCGGCGGCGACCAGCCACGCCGGCCGCGGTTCCAGGTGGTCCTCGACCGCGGTCAGCAGGGCCCGGAGTTCCTGCTCGGACAGGGTGGCGCCGGGCTCGTTGAGCTTGGTGGTGGTGCCGTCCTCCTCGACGACGGCGATGTTGGTCCGGATGCTGCCGGCGATCGGCACCGGGAAGGTCTTCACTTTCTGCGGCTCGAGCAGGCCGATCATCCGCTGCGCATCGGCGCCGGCCGGCAGGATCGCGGTGGTCCGGTGGCCGTGCTTGGCCAGCACACGAGCGACGTTGACCCCCTTGCCGCCGGCCTCGACGAGCGCGGCGGAGGTGCGCTGCACCTCGCCGACCTGCAGGACGGGAACCTCGACCGTGTGGTCCAGGCTCGGGTTGGGGGTCAGGGTGATCACGGATCCGGGACGGGTCGTTTCGGTCATGCGCGCACGACCTCCAGACCCGCTTCATGGATCTCCTGGGCCATGTCGGCATCCACCTCGCTGTCGGTGATCAGGGTGTCGACCTCGGACAGGTCGGCAACGTGGGCGAACTCGTCCCGGCCGACCTTGCTGTGGTCGGCGAGAACGACGGTGCGGCGGGCCGAGGCGATGAGCGACTGCTTGACGGCCGCCTCGGCCAGGTCGGGGGTGGTGAGCCCGCGGTCAAGAGTGATGCCGTTGGTGCCGGCGAAGGCGACGTCGGCCAGCACGCCGCGGTAGCCGGTCTGGGCCCAGCTGCCCACGGCGGCCAGCGTGCCCTGGCGGACCTGACCGCCGACCAGCAGCAGGGTCACGTTGGGCCGTTCGGCGAGCATCGCGGCGATCGGCAGTGCATGCGTGACGACGGTGAACTGCCGGTCCGCGGGCAGCATCTCGGCGAACCGGGCCGTTGTGGTACCGGCGTCGATGATGATCGATCCGCCGTCAGGCAACTGCTCGAGGGCTGCCTTGGCAATCCGCTCCTTCTGCTCCGCGTTGTGGCCGGCGCGCTGGGCAACCGGCAGCTCGAGCCCGAAACGCTCCATCGGGATGGCGCCGCCGTGCACCCGGCGGACCAGCCCGCGGCGCTCCAGCTCGTTCAGGTCGCGGCGGATGGTCTCGGGCGTCACGTCGAACAAGTCCGCCAGCATGTTCACGTCGACCCGACCCACGGAGCGGGCATGGCCGAGGATGGCCTGCTGCCGTTCCGGTGCGTACATGTCGACTCCACTGTCGGTCAGGGCCGCCGTGCGGCCGATGCCTGCTAAATCGTGGCCTCAACCTTTGGAGTCTGCGAGTTGGCGCAAACCCTGCGTGTGATGCCGGTTACGAGTATGAACCACATGAGACGTGGATGTCAACATGGTCGGAACTATTCGGAATGAAACCTGCCATACAACGCGCCCGGATGTGTCCGTTTGTGGCTCCCGTCGATGACCGTCGGCGTGTCGATGCCGGGCGGTTGACCTGCCGTGACCGGATCGATAGTCGGCGTCACCAGCGGTCTCGATCCGATCTCGATCATGGGAGAATGGGCGGGTCATGCCTGCCTCGCTGCCGTTGGTCTTCTCCGCGCCCCGCCGGGGTCGTCCACCGACCCATCTGGTCGATCTCGACCCCGACGAGCGCCGCGCCGCGGTTCGGGTCGCCGGCCAGCCCGAGTTCCGGGCCAAGCAACTGGCTCGGCACTACTTCGCCGGGCTGACCCGCGACGCCGTCGACATGACCGACCTGCCCGCCGCCGGCCGCGCCGAGTTCGTCGACACGCTGCTGCCCGCGCTGCTCACCGAGGTCAGGTCACTGGCCTGCGACGACGGGACCACCCGCAAGACGCTGTGGCGTGCGCACGACGGCACCCTGATCGAGTCGGTGCTGATGCGGTACCCGGACCGGATCACCCTGTGCGTGTCGTCGCAGGCCGGCTGCGGGATGGCCTGCCCGTTCTGCGCGACCGGGCAGGGTGGCCTGCAGCGGAACCTGTCCACCGGCGAGATCGTCGAACAGGTCCGGCTCGCCGCGCGGATGGCCCGGGACGGCGCGCTGGGCGCGCCGGGGCGGCTGTCCAACGTGGTCTTCATGGGCATGGGCGAGCCGCTGGCGAACTACAGCCGGGTGCTGGCCGCGGTCCGGGCGATCATCTCGCCGCCGCCGTCCGGGTTGGGCATCTCGGCCCGGTCGGTGACGGTGTCGACGGTCGGCCTGGTGCCGGCGATTCGCCGGGTGACCGAGGAGAAGCTGCAGGTGCGGCTGGCGGTCTCGCTGCACGCCCCGGACGACGAGCTGCGCGACACGCTGGTCCCGGTGAACGAGCGGTGGCAGGTGGCCGAGGTGCTCGAGGCCGCGCGCGGGTACGCCGACGCCACCGGCCGGCGGGTGTCCATCGAGTACGCGCTGATCCGGGACATCAACGACCAGCCCTGGCGGGCCGACCTGCTCGGCTCGCTGCTGCGCGAGCACCTCGGTCCGCTGGTGCACGTCAACCTGATCCCGCTGAATCCGACGCCGGGGTCCAAATGGGACGCCTCGCCCCGCCCGGTGCAGGACGAGTTCGTCCGCCGGGTCCGGGCGCAGGGCGTCGCCTGCACGGTGCGGGACACCCGCGGCCAGGAGATCGCCGCGGCCTGCGGTCAGCTGGCCGCCGAGGGCGTGCCGTCGGCGTAGCCGTCGGATCGTGGCGCGGGGTGTCTCGCCGGGCTGCCGGGGAAGATACGGCCGCATCACGCGACCGGACCTTCCCCGAAGCGGGGCTCGCCCGTCTCACAGTCCAGGGCCCCGCCCGATCGGTCAGTCGGCGGGCACGACCGCCGACTCCAGCCGGGGCGCAATTCGCGGGCCGCCCGCGCCCGCTTGGTGTTTGCGACGACGAAGAACGGCGAGGCCAGCACGTAGAACACGATCGCGAAGAGCGCCACGACTGCCGACACCGGGTCGTTGCCGAGTTGCTCGGAATCCCCGATGCCGCCGACGCGGTCACCGCAGTCGGGCAGGCCTGCCTCGCCGGGCAGGAACGGCCGCACCTTCAGTACCGCGCCGTCGACCAACGTCAGCCGCAGCACCCACGGCCGCCATGCCCGCCCCACCGCGGCGAGCGGCAGCGCGTCCCACTCGCCGTCCCGCTCGCGGCGCAGCCCGAGCGGTCGCCCGTCGCGGACCCGGAGCGCGCAGAACCGGCGCTCGATCTGCACCATGCTGACCCCGGCGGGCCATTGATTGCGGCGATAGCCACGGTCGCGAGCCACGGACGGGTATCCGTCAGGGCCGGCGCCGCCGCTCGCGCTTGATGCTGATCTCGCCGGCCACGATCCAGATCGCCATCAGTGCGGCGATGGTGACCATCCAGTAGTCCTCGACCCGGGACTCGTGGTTTCCGAAAAAGGCCATCAGGAGGAGACCGAGGACACCGATCCACAGCAACACCCGGGAGCCGCGGGGGGCGATCTTCTCCCGCCAGGAGCCATGCCAGCCCCATTCCTCGCTTGGTGCGTCGGGGTTGTAGGAGACGACGGCGCCGTGGCGTGTGGTCGCGACCTGCGAACCGACATGAGCCCCGGTCTGCCCGCCGTGCGGCTCGATCGATGTGCCGGCCATCGGCCCTCCCACTGTCAGCAGAACTGTCTTCAAGCTTCGCGTGCGAGAGCATTTTTGCATGCGGGGCTCCGCCAGGCCCCCTGGGGATACCCGCGCCGGCATTGTCGCAAGCCGGCCGGCCCGGCTCAGGACCCCGGTGGGCGGGTCAGGCGCAGATCGGCCTGGACCGTCCGTTCGCCGTCGGTGGTGCCGGCGTTGACCTGCAGCGAGGCCTCGGTCGCACTGACCCACCCGGTGACGGTCGACCCCTTGGCCAGCGGCCGGGGCAGGCGCACCCCCGAATCCGTCTCGCAGGGCTGGAGATCGGTCTCGCTGTCCACCAGCAGGTTCGGCGGCAGTGCCCCACCCAGTGGCTGGTCGTCGACCAGCGTGGCGGAGATGAGTGTCCGATTCGGGTCCGCCGGGTCGGCGGTGGCGTCCACCGTCCAGGTCCGCCGGATCGACCCGTCCCGGCCGCTGGACGTGGAGTAGATGGACAGGCCGGGCAGGTCGGTCGGGGTGATGCCCAAGGTCATCGAGACAGGCCCGGGTGGCGGCAGCACGGACGTCGTCGGGATGGGCGACGGGCCGGCCGGTGCGGAGCCGGACGGCGAGGCCACCCCGGACCCGGCCGACCCACTGGTCGCCGTGCCCGTGTTCGCCGGCGGCGGGGACACCTGCAAAGCGAACTGCGCCGGCCGGGTGTAGAACGACGTCCCGCCGATCGACGCGCACCGGCCGTTCACCGTGATGGTCATGTCCGCGGTCCCGGTCCACGCCGCGGGCAGGATCAGCCCCGAGCCGGCGAGTTCCACCGGCGTGGTGGTCGCTGCCGTGCCGGTCGCCCGGCCTTCCGGAATTGTCGACGATGCTGCGGTTGTCGGTGGACCCGCCGACGGAGAGGGCGATGCGGAATCGGGCGTGGGTGATTCCGATGCCGTCGACGACGACGACGTGCCGCCGGTGATCTGGATCAGTCCGACGACCACGAGCACCGAGGCCAGCAACGCCACCACCAGGATCCCGGTCACCCATCGGGTGCTGGTGGTGGTGCGGGCGGCCATCCAGCCAGTATGTGCGTCCGGCCCGGCCCCCGAGACGGACGTGGCTCAATCGCGATGTGCGGCACAGCGCCGGGGCGGATCTCACTCATCGACATCCGAATCGGGGAGAATGGTCGGGTGAGTCACCCCCGCGCCACCCTGCCACCGGAAAACGGATATTCGGTGACGAACGGAGCCGCAGCTCCGACGGGTGGTCGTCGTCGCGTGGTCGTGCTGGGATCGACCGGGTCGATCGGGACGCAGGCGCTGCAGGTCATCGCCGCCCATCCCGGCCGATTCGAGGTGGTCGGGCTGGCCGCCGGCGGATCGAATCCGCAGCTGTTCGCCGCCCAGGCCGCCGCCCACCCGGGTGCCGTCCTCGCCTCGGCGTCGCCGGTCGACGGGGCCGACAGGACGGTCATCACCGGCCCTCGGGCGGCCACCGAACTGGTCGAATCGGTCGCGGCGGACGTGGTGCTCAACGGCATCACCGGTTCCATCGGGCTCGAACCCACGCTGGCCGCGCTGCGCGCCGGCCACACCCTGGCCCTGGCCAACAAGGAATCGCTGGTGGCCGGCGGGTCGATGGTCACCGCCGCCGCGGCCCCCGGCCAGATCGTGCCGGTCGACTCCGAACACAGCGCGCTGGCCCAGTGCCTACGAAGCGGCGCCCCACAGGAGGTCGCGCGGCTCGTCGTCACCGCCTCCGGTGGCCCGTTCCGCGGCTGGACCCGGTCCCAGGTCGAGAACGTCACCGCTGAGCAGGCCCTGGCCCATCCCACCTGGTCGATGGGTCCGGTCGTCACCATCAACTCCGCCACCCTGGTGAACAAGGGGTTGGAGGTGATCGAGGCACACCTGCTGTTCGGCGTCCCGTTCGAGCGGATCGACGTCGTCGTGCATCCGCAGTCGGTGATCCACTCGATGGTCACCTTCGTCGACGGCTCGACGATCGCCCAGGCCAGCCCGCCGGACATGAAACTGCCGATCGCGCTGGCCCTGGCCTGGCCGGACCGCCTGAGCCCGGTGTCCACGGCCTGCGACTTCGCCGACCCTACGGCCTGGACCTTCGAACCGGTGGACCGCGAGGTGTTCCCGGCGCTGGACCTGGCCTACGCCGCGGGCCGGGCCGGTGGCACGGTGCCGGCCGCGTTCAACGCCGCCAATGAAGAAGCAGTAGAGGCGTTCCGTCATGGTCGGGTGCATTTCACAGGTATCTCCGACCTCCTGGCAGGCATCCTGGACGAGGCCGACCACGCGCGGAGCAACCCGCGCGACGTGCACGACGTCTGGGCCACGGAAGAATGGGCCCGGCGACGGGCCCGCGAGATCATCGCGGCAGCGAGCACACCGATCGCGGTGGGCGGATTGAATGTGGGGGCGCAGCGCTGATGTGGACCGTCATCGGCATCGTCGCGTTCATGCTGGCGCTGCTGTTCTCCATCGCCTGGCATGAGGCCGGGCACCTGACGTTCGCCAAGCTGTTCAACGTCCGCACCACGCAGTACATGGTCGGATTCGGCAGGACCGTCTGGTCCAGGCAGGTCGGCGAGACCGAGTACGGGTTCAAGGCGATCCCGCTCGGCGGGTACATCCGGATGGTCGGCATGGTGCCGCCGGGCAAGGACGGCCGGCAGAAGATCACCACCACGGCGATGGGCGCCACCGGGTTCGTCCGCAACATCGTCGAGGAGACGCGGGCCGGCGACCGCTCCCAGGTCACCGCCACCGACGAGGGACGCCAGTTCTACCAGCTGCATCCGTTCAAGCGGATCATCGTCATGGCCGCCGGTCCGGTGATGAACCTGATCCTGGCCGTCGGCATCTTCGCCATCCTGCTCGTCGGGATCGGCGTGCCGACCGCGAGCACGACCGTCGCCACGGTCAGCCAGTGCGTGATACCCGCCGCGGCCGCGGGTCAGTCCCAGCGCACGGAGTGCACGGCCACCGACCCGGAAACCCCGGCCGCGCTGGCCGGGCTGCTGCCGGGTGACACCATCACCGCCTTCAACGGCACCCCGATCACCGACTGGACCCAGCTGACCGGCCTGATCCAGGCCGCGGCCAACCAGACCGTGCAGATCGAATACGTGCGTGACGGCCAGCAGTACATCAAGTCCGTGGCCATCGTCGAGAACGTGCGTCCGGTCGTCGAGGACGGCCAGCAGGTCGGCGTCAAGACGGCCGGCTTCCTCGGCATCTCCACCACGGCGCCCTATCAACCGCAGTCGATCGGCGCGGCCGTCACCCGCACCGGGGAGTTCATCGGGGCCGCGGCGAAGGCAGTGGTCGCCATCCCGGCCCGGATCCCGGCGCTGTGGAGCGCCATCTGGGACGGCGAGGAACGCGACCTGAACTCGCCGGTCGGCATCGTCGGGGCCGGCCGGATCGGCGGCGAAATCCTGGAATCGGACAACACCACCACCCAGGACAAGTTCGTGCTGTTCCTGAACCTGGTGGCCGGCTTCAACATGAGCCTGTTCCTGCTCAACATGCTGCCGCTGCTGCCGCTGGACGGTGGGCACATCCTCGGCGCGGTGATCGAATGGGTGCGCCGCGGCTGGGCAAAGCTCCGCGGGAAGCAGGACCCCGGACCGTTCGACGTGGCCAAGCTGATGCCGGTCGCCTACGTCGTCGCCCTGCTGTTCATCGGGCTGACCGCGCTCACCCTGGTCGCCGACCTGGTCAACCCCGTCAAGCTGTTCGGTTAACGGAAGAGTGTCGATATGAGTACCTCAGTGGGGCTGGGTCTGCCGAGCATGCCCGCCGATCGCGCCGTGCCGGTGCTGGCACCGCGTCGCCGGACCCGCCAGCTCGACGTCGGCGGCGTCGGCGTGGGCAGCGACCATCCGGTGTCCGTGCAGTCCATGACGACCACCGTCACCGCGGACATCAACGCGACCCTGCAGCAGATCGCCGAGCTGACCGCGTCCGGCTGCCAGATCGTCCGGGTGGCCGTGCCCACCAACGACGACGCCGCGGCGCTGCCGATCATCGCCCGCAAGTCGCAGATCCCGGTGATCGCCGACATCCACTTCCAGCCCAAGTACGTGTTCGCCGCGATCGATGCCGGCTGCGCGGCGGTCCGGGTGAACCCCGGCAACATCAAGGCGTTCGACGACAAGGTGGGGGAGATCGCGCGCGCGGCGACGGCGGCGGGCACCCCCATCCGGATCGGCGTGAACGCCGGATCCCTGGACAGGCGGCTGCTGGCCAAGTACGGCAAGGCGACCCCGGAGGCCCTGGTCGAGTCCGCACTGTGGGAATGCTCGCTGTTCGAGGAGCACGACTTCCGCGACATCAAGATCTCGGTCAAGCACAACGACCCGGTGATCATGGTCCGGGCGTACGAGCTGCTGGCGCAGCAGTGTGACTACCCGCTGCACCTTGGCGTCACCGAGGCCGGGCCGGCGTTCCAGGGCACGATCAAGTCGTCGGTGGCGTTCGGTGCGCTGCTGAGCCAGGGCATCGGGGACACCATCCGGGTCTCGCTGTCCGCGCCGCCGGCCGAGGAGGTCGAGGTCGGCCTGCAGATCCTGGAGTCGCTGAACCTGCGGCAGCGCGGACTGGAGATCGTCTCGTGCCCGTCCTGCGGTCGGGCGCAGGTCGACGTGTACACCCTGGCCGAGCAGGTGACCGCCGGGCTCGAGGGCATGGAGGTCCCTTTGCGGGTCGCCGTCATGGGCTGCGTGGTCAATGGTCCGGGCGAGGCGCGAGAGGCGGACCTCGGCGTGGCATCGGGCAACGGCAAGGGACAGATCTTCGTCAAGGGCGAGGTGATCAAGACCGTTCCCGAGGCGCAGATCGTCGAGACGCTCATCGAGGAGGCCATGAAATTGGCCGAGTTGATGGGCGACGAGACGGGTTCACCCGTGGTCACGGCCTCCTGACGCGCTGACCGGATCCCGATCGTGACCCTGTCCGCCCAGATCGGAGTCGTTCGACCTGCGCTGGGTCGCGACCTGCCGGCCGTAGAGGCGTTGCTGGCGGAGGACACGGTCGCCAACTGCTTCGTCTCCTCGCGAGTCAACGTCGGCGGTCTGGATCCGTGGCGACTCGGGGGCGAGGTGCTCGGCTACTTCGACG
>DATDBV010000272.1:0-2658 GCA_036524715.1 Nakamurella sp.
CTAGGCGTGTCGGATCGACAACCAACCAGACAGTTGGGCAAAACGTGGCCACCAGCGGGCAACTTCGTGGCCATCAGTGGGCACTTTCGTGGCCGGCTATGGGCAGCTGTCCCGTGACACGCAGGTCGGCCCGTTGGCATCGAAAGCGGCCGTTCGGTGATTTGTCAGCATGGTTGGTCCAGTCCAAGATCATGATCCTTGAGCTTGGGTGGTCGGGCGATGTCGCCTGTTGGGCGCGGCTGGGTTCCGCGACCACGGTGGTCGGCTTGCCCAGATCCACAAGGGCAGCTTTCTTCGGCTGCTGGTGTGGATGTGGGGAGGGGCCGCGTCAGCACCGGGCCGGATCGCGCGTGCTGCCCGCCGGCCTGGTCGGCGAGATCCACATGGGCAAGCTTTCTTGAGCTGCTGGTGTGGATGTCGACGCGGGGACGATGACTTCTCCCGCGGTTCAAGGACCGCGGAGTCGGCGACGCCGATCGGGCCGGATGCACTGGCGAAGATCCCCGCCGCGGCGACCCATGGGCCAATTCCGGCGACGGCTGTTGGACGTCCCTACGAATGACGACCAGGAGCCCGGGTTCCGTCATCCAACCTTCCGACGAACGGCCGGCGCGCGGGTCGATGCTCGGCACCGTCAGCGTGACGACGAAGCCGGGCACCCCGCGGCGCCGCGAGCGGCCGGGCGGCCTGTCGTGGTCACGGTGACGGGCCGCGATTGGTTCGTGGTCACAATGACGATGCGGGTCGAGAAACGTTCCGGTGCAACACGAACCGACCACTTCCGGTCGGCGGTGTGATAGTCAAGGCTCACCGGTGTGAGCGGAGTCGTTCGTGGTGATGGTGGTGTCGGGCCTGGACCAGGCCGAGCAGTTGCTGCTCGGCGGCGAGTTGCCCTGCCCGCACTGCGAGGGCGTGTTGCGACCGTTCGGGCATGGCCGCACCCGGATCGTCCGTGGCCTGGGCTCGGCCGGGCTGACGGTGACACCCCGCCGGGCCAGGTGCGCCGGCTGCGGGCGGACGCAGATCCTGCTGCTCACCGCGCTTACCGTGCGTCGCGCGGACAGCACCGAGGTGATCGGGAACGCGCTGGTCGCGAAGGCGCAGGGGGCCGGCGTACGGGCGGTCGCGGCCCGCTTCGACCGACCTGAGTCGACCGTCCGGCGATGGTTCCGCGGCGCCGGCGAGCGGCACGCCCAGTGGCTGTACCGGCGCGGCGTCGACCGCGCCGTGGCCATCGACCGGGAGCTTCTGGTCAACCCGGCGCCGGAGTCCACGTCCCTGGGTCACGCGTTGAATCTGCTGATCGGTGCCTACCGGGTGCCGGCAGCGGCTGGGTCTGCCCGAGTCGTTGTGGTCGTTGGTCGGCGTCTTCGTCGGCGGCCAGCTGATCCCGGCCGGTCGGCCGCCACGTCCTTCCTGATTTCGGGGTGCTGCCGGGTCGAAGGCCGCCCGCGCACCGCCGTCACTGTGACGACCAACATTCCCGGTCCCGCCGTCGACATCCGTCAGTGTTCCGAACATGCCGTCACCGTGCCGACCAACCCACCCACACCCATCGTCATAACAACGCGAATCCATCGTCGCCCCTATGGTGGCAAACACCTCCGACAGTCGATGGAGCTACGTAAACAGGGCACCCAGTTGTCACACTCGGCAGAGGTATAGGATATGCTATACTCGCGCCGTGGAGGAGTGGGAGGTTCGAGTCACGGACGAGTGGCTCACCTGGTTCCGAACCGTCGATCACGACTCCCAGGCGCTGATCGTCGACGCGGTCGACAGGCTTGCCGACGCCGGCCCGAACCTGGGTCGTCCACTCGTCGACCGCCTCAAGGGTTCGGGCGTGCACAACATGAAGGAGTTGCGACCGGGGTCAAGTAGACGTTCGGAGATCCGGATCCTATTCGTCTTCGACCCTTGGCGGTCGGCCATTCTGCTGGTCGGCGGCGACAAGTCGGGCGACTGGCAGGGTTGGTACCGACGCGCGATCCCGGAGGCTGAGCATCTGTACGGGCATTGCCTGAACGAACGACGAAGCGAAGAGGAGTGAGCATGTCCGGACACACGAAGTGGAGTGATCTCCGTCCGCAGGTGGTCGCCGAGCTTGGCGGCGAGCAGATCGTCACCGAGGCCGGCCATCGGCAACAGGCGTACATCGATGCCCATCGGCTGGCCGAGCGTCGCAGCGCCGTCGGACTGACGCAGGCTGACGTCGCCGAGCGGATGGGCGTGACCAAGGGCCGGGTCTCCCAGATCGAGCGGGGCGAGGTGTCCACCGTCGACGTCATTGCACGCTACGTGCAGGCCATTGGTGGGCAGCTGCAGATCTCAGCGGTCTTCGGTGACGACCACTACGTACTGCGCGGGACCGGGACCGACGCCGCCTGAGCCCCGTTCACCGAAGTTGATCAAGAGCCACCCGAGACTGAGACGGGTGCGGCCGGGGAGCTTGGCTGAGCCTGTCGTCCATGGTTACCGTCACGCCGTCCGGCGGGCCACACAGAGTGACGCCACCACCCGGGGCATGGGTGGAACGGTGGCTGTCGGCCGCGCTACCAGACTCTTCTCAACGGCAGCGCCCGCTGACCGGACCAGGGCGCTGGATCTCTACGAGTGGAGTGCCCGCATGTCGGCGGCGGTGATGCACGACTTGGCCCA
>DATDBV010000273.1:0-19083 GCA_036524715.1 Nakamurella sp.
CGCGGACGGCGTCGAGTTCGCCGAGTACCCGCAGTTCTATCTCGGTGGGTGTCAACCCGCCGGCTTCGTCCACCGCCGCTCCTTCGCAGGACTTCGCCCGAGCCTGCCATGACGCCGTCCAGCACAGCGCCCGAGCGTGCCTGGGCATCACGCACAGAGGTCGGATCCGAGGCAATCCGGTGACAAGGGTCCCGATTGCCCAGTTGTCCTCGCCCGTCCGGGAGCCTACGGTTCCGGAGACCGGACACAAAGCGTCACGCCGAGGTTGTCGCTGCGGTGATTGCCTTTCGCCGGCCGGCGCGAGTGCATACCCCGCCCGACGCGGATCGACAAGAATGTCGACCAGAGGGGATGTTCAAGTGGCTGGGTGGGATCACCCTGGCCGGCACCGCACGCGGAGTGCTTCGCGTGCTTGATCAGACCGCGGTTCGGCCCGGCAGCGGGTTGGCCGCGATCGTGTCGGTCACCATGTCGCATCCGGCCAGGGCGGCCGCCTCCTGGATGCGGGGAAGGGCACGCTGAGGAACGCCGCCGCGTACAGCGTGGGGGCCGCGGTCCGGTCCTGATTGGCCAGGGCGGCAGCAGCCGGATCAGGTTTGAGCAGTCGGACTCGCGCCCCACCGCACGCATGTGTCCAGCATCCCGCGGCGGCCGCACCCGGCACGGGTCGAAGGTCCCGCACACTCCTGCGTGGGGAACTTCCGGTCGCGCCAGGCGACTCGATGTTCCCCGCCCCGGCGTGAGCCCACCCGAACCCGCAGGCACACTCCTGCGTGGGGAACATCCGGTCGCGCCACGCGACTCGATGTTCCCCAGGAGGGTCGGGCCTGCGGGTACGGGTCGGACCCAGCTCAGGGGTCCGCGCGCCGGCGTCGGCGGCGTCAGCCCGCGAGCGCGGCGGACACCACCTCGCGAGCCTCTTCCTGGACCTGCTTGAGATGATCGGGTCCCTTGAACGATTCGGCGTAGATCTTGTAGACGTCCTCGGTGCCGGACGGGCGGGCGGCGAACCAGGCGTTCTCGGTCGTCACCTTGAGCCCGCCGATGGCGGCGCCGTTGCCGGGCGCGGCGACCAGCCGCGCGGTGATCGGCTCACCGGCGAGCGAATCGGCCTTGACGTCCTCGGGTGCCAGCTTCGCCAGCTTGGCCTTCTCTTCCCGGTTGGCCGGCGCGTCCACCCGGGCGTACGCGGGGTTACCGAACTGATCGGTGAACTCCTGGTACCGCGCGCTGGGCGACTGACCGGTCACCGCGATGATCTCGGAGGCCAGCAGGGCCAGCAGGATGCCGTCCTTGTCGGTGGTCCACACGGTGCCCCGCCTGCGCAGGAACGACGCCCCCGCCGACTCCTCGCCGCCGAACCCGATCGACCCGTCGATCAGGCCGGGCACGAACCACTTGAAGCCGACCGGCACCTCGACGAGCCGCCGGCCGAGCTTGGCGACCACCCGATCGATCATCGATGACGACACCAGGGTCTTGCCCACGCCCATGTCGCTCGCCCATTCGGGCCGGTGGCTGTACAGATAGTCGATCGCGACGGCCAGGTAGTGGTTCGGGTTCATCAGGCCGGCGTCCGGGGTGACGATGCCGTGCCGGTCCGCGTCCGCGTCGTTGCCGGTGGCCACGTCGTACCCACCGCCCTTGGCCTTCTCCACGACGGAGGCCATCACGTTCGGCGACGAGCAGTCCATCCGGATCTTGCCGTCCCAGTCCAGCGTCATGAATCGCCAGGTCGGGTCGGTCTGCTTGTTCAGCACGGTGAGGTCGAGGCCGAGCCGCTCGCCGATGGCCTCCCAGTAGGCGACCGACGCGCCGCCGAGTGGGTCGGCGCCGATCTTCACCTTGGCGGCGCGGATCGCGTCGATGTCGAGCACGTTCTCCAGGTCGCCGACGTACCCGGACACGAAGTCGTAGTAGCCGGTGGTGTCGGCGTTCTTGGCGGACTCGTAACTCATCCGCTTCACGTCCTTGAGCCCGCCGGCCAGGATGTCGTTGGCCCGGGCGGCGATGACGGACGTGGCGTCACTGTCGGCTGGGCCCCCGTTGGGTGGGTTGTACTTGAACCCACCGTCCCGGGGCGGGTTGTGGCTGGGCGTGACGACAATGCCGTCGGCCAGCTTGCTGGTGCGGCCCCGGTTGGCCTTGAGGATGGCGTGCGAGACCGCCGGCGTCGGGGTGAACCCGTCGGCGGCGTCGAGCATTACCGTGACGTTGTTGGCGGCCAGCACCTCCAGCGCGGTGGCCTGGGCCGGGAACGCCAGGGCGTGCGTGTCCGCGCCGATGAACAGCGGCCCGTCGGTGCCCTGCTCGGCCCGGTACTCGCAGATGGCCTGGGTGATCGCCAGGATGTGATCCCGGTTGAAGGCGGTGTCCAGGCTCGACCCGCGGTGGCCGGACGTCCCGAACGCCACCCGTTGGTCGGGGTCGGACACGTCAGGGTGCAGGTCCTCGTAGGCGGCGAGCACCGCGTCGACGTCGATGAGATCGCTGTCCTGAGCCGGTTTGCCCGCGCGTGGATCCATGGTGGTCATTGAACCGGAGTCGGTGCCGGTCCGCAGTGCGGCCGGCCCGTCCGGCGAGCTTCCCGGATCGCAGGTGCCGCGCCCCGCGGATTTTCGGCAGGCGTCACGCCGGCCGATGTTCCGCGGTGACTGGGCCGGCAGCTACCAGTCGGCGATGACCGGGATGACCCGCTCCCCCAGCACGGCCAGCCGCCGACGATCCCAGACATCGGGCACCACACCGTGCACGTGCGCGACACCCAGATCGGCCATCCCGCGCAGCCGGCCCAGAACCGCGTCGATCCGCTCACCCTCGGGCCCGACGTCGAACGACATCATCACGGTCTTCTCGATGTCGTCGTAGTCGCGGCCCTCCCGCTCGCAGTGCTGCCGCAGCACGTCCAGCTTGTGCGGCAACTCGGGCGTCGCGAACAGGTTGCAGGCCTGCGCGTACTTGGCCACCAGCCGCAGGGTCTTGCGTTCGCCACCGCCACCGATGAGGATCGGCGGCCGGCGCAGCGGCTGCGGCACGTTCAACGTGCGCTCCAGGGTGTAGTGCTTGCCCTCGTACGGCCCGTCGTCGTCGGACCACATCTGCAGGCAGATCTGCAGCGCCTCCTCCAGCCGCTCGAACCGCTCCGCGGTCGGCGGGAATGGCAGGCCGAGACCACGCGACTCGGCCTCGTTCCAGGCCGCACCGATCCCGAGCATGACCCGCCCATTGGAGAGCACGTCCAGGGTGCTCACCAATTTGGCCAGCAGACCCGGCTCCCGGTAGACGACCGCGGTGACCCAGGCAACGAGCTCGACCTTCGAGGTGCGGGCGGCCAGGTAGCCCAGCGTCGTGTAGGCCTCCAACATCTCGTGCTCCGGTGGGCCGAGGACACCGATCTGCCAGACGTGATCCATCACGCTGATCCGCGAGAAGCCGGCCTCCTCGGCGGCCCCGGCGATCCGGGTGAGGTCGTCGGCCAGGGTCTTCGGCCCGCCAGGAAAGGTGAAGTCCGCGATGTGCACGCCCAGCTTCATGGGTCGGTCTCCTTCTGATGAGCGCGGCTAAAGACCCGGGCAGCCTTTCAGTGATCGAGCCGATTTCGCAGATGGTTTCGCCAGGAGCTGATCCCGACGAACTCGCAACGCTGCGCGGCCTCGGTCGCCGCACGGGCCAGTTGACGGGCGAAATGCCGGTCCGGACGGTCGGCCAGATGCCAGGCGAACGAACCGTGGAACACGTCGCCGGCCCCGAGGGTGTCCCGAACTCGCACCGACGGAACCAGCACGACGTGCTCGAATGCGGACCGGCCGGGATCGTGCTGCTCGTCGGGGCGACCCGACCACCACAGGACCGGGTCCGGCCCACGGGTGATCGCGACCCGGAGAACGCCCCGGGCCCGCAGGCCGGACCCCACCGCATCGAGGTCCACGCCGGAACCCGGGTGCGCCGGCGGCAGCCGGAAGTCCGCGGAGCAGATCGCGACGTCGACCAGCGGCAGCAGTTCGTCCAACACCGGCTTCCAGCTGCCGGCGTCCAGCATCACCGGGAGGCCCCGCTCCCTCGCCGCCCGGGCTGCGGCCACCGCGAGCAACGGGTGGTGCCCGTCCAGCAACAGGACAGCGGCGCCATCGAGAACGGAGGGCAACCAGGCCGGCGCGCCGACCGTGCGAGCTGCCGCGTTCACCGACACCACAGACCGTTCGCCGGTGCCATCGAGTACCCGAATGGCGCTGACCGCCGGCGTCACTGGGTTGTCCGGCTCGACCGCGCGCACCGTCACCCCGTACGCCGACATGTCGTGGCGGGCAAGCTCGGCCAGGGGGTGCGAACCGAGGTCGGTGACCAGCACCGCATCCCCGCCGAGCAGCGCGAACGTGATGGCGGCATTGGCGGCGGGTCCGCCGGCGACGATCTCCTGGTCAAGCGCGGTGACCTTCTCGTTCGTGCTGACCGGATGCGCGACGCGGTGGATCAGGTCGACCGTGGTGAGGCCGACGAAGACACCACGCGCCCCGCTCATGGCGTCCCGACCTGTGTCACTGTGGAGGCATGTGCCGCAACATCCGAACCCTGCACAACTTCGATCCTCCGGCCACCACCGACGAGGTGCACGCCGCCGCGCTGCAGTACGTGCGCAAGGTCAGCGGCTCCACCCGACCGTCGACGGCCAATCAGGCGGTCTTCGACCGGGCCGTCGAGGAGATCGCGCACATCACCCGGCACCTGCTGGACGACCTTGTGACGTCGGCGCCGCCCAAGGACCGGGAAACCGAGGCGGCCAAGGCCCGCACCCGATCCGAGCAGCGCTACGGCCGGGTGGCCGGCTGACCCGCGGCGAATCCCGCCCGCTCCACTCCCAGAACTCCTGTTGATCATGCAGAAGGTGTTCTCATGGCCGGCGCAAAGGAACACCTTCTGCATGATCAACTTCGGGGTGGGGGTGGGGGTGCGGGTGGGGGTGCGCCGGGTCAGGCCGCTCGGCGGAGCCGATCCTCGGTGGCCCGGCGCAAGGTGGCCACGTTCACCCCGAGATCGGCGAGCACCAACCGGACCTCGCGATCGTCGGCGCGCAGGACCCCGAGCAGGATCGCCTCGGCGTCGATCGAGCTGAGCCCGAGGCGGATCGCCTCCCGCAGCGACAGTTCGAGCGCCTTCTTGGCCCCGTCGGTGAACGCCGGGTGGCCGGACGCGCGGTGCCGACCGAACGGCCAGCGGCGGGGTTGCGGCGGATCGGCATCCAGTGCGCCGACCCCGAAGGTGGACTCCACGGACGTGCGGACCGCGGCCAGGTCGATGCCGAGCGAGGACAGTGCCGACTCGTCCAGCCCGCCCCGATGCAGTTCGGCGAGCTGGCGGCGCAGGGGCTCTCGCCCGAGCCCGTGCTCGGCGAGCAGGTCGGGGGTCCGGCCAACTTCGGCCAGCGCGGCCAACAGGTGGGCGGCGCGGATGGTCCTGTCGTCCAACGACCGGGCCACCTCCTGGGCATCGACGACGACGGCCCGGGCGTCCCTGCTGAATCGTTCGAACATGGTCAGATCCTCCGATGGTGCTTGCGGTGGACGGTCTGCTTGGTGACTCCGAGCTGCAGCGCGATCTCCTGCCAGGACCAGCCCCGGGCTCGGGCGGCGACGACATGCAACGCCTCCAGCCGCTCCAGCAGGACTCGCAGCGAGGCGACGGCCCGCAACCCGACCCGCGGGTCCGTGCTGTCCAGGGCACCGGCCAGGTCGGCGGCATTCGAGGTCTCGGTCATCTTGTCAACATAAGCTGACGACGCCCAGTTGTCAACACATGCTGACGGCCGCCGCCCGGATCAGATTCAGATCAGGTCGGCGAGCAGCGCCGCTGCCCTGGCCGCGCCGTCGGTCTCCACGGGCCGGTAGTCCAGGGGGCGCTCCAGCTCGGCGACGACGGCCGCGGCCAGCTGATCGGGGTCGGCCAGGTCGTCGTACTCGACGCAGCGGCCGGCGCGGTACCTCTCGAGCCGGTGCCGGACGTGGAAGTTCTGCTCGAAGTGATGCCGCAGGGGGACGTACAGGAAGGGCCGGCGCGCCGCGGTCAGTTCCATGCAGGTGGTCAGCCCACCCTGCACCACCGCGACGTCGGCCGCGGCCAGGTGGCGGTCGAGGTCGGGCAGGTAGCCGACGACGGTCGCGCCCTCGGTCGGCGGCACCACGGATGGGTCGATCCGCGGCCCGGTGACCACGACCATCCGCAGGTCGGGGGCGAGTCGCCGCAGGTGCGCGGCGGATGCCACGATCCGACGCAGCAGCGGCACGCCGACCCCGGACCCGCCGACGGTGACCAGGCAGATCCGCTCGTCGGTCCGGTAGCCCAGTCGCTCCCTCGCCTCGTCACGGTCGGCGTCCACCTGGGAACCCGTGACGTAGCCGGCGAAGTCGTAGTTCCGCTCGGTCCAGGCGCGGATCGCCGGCAGGCCGGGGCCGAACGCGTCGGGCACGATGTCGTCGGAGTTGCCGACGAAGATCGAGCGGTCCCGCAGCTCGCGCAGCCGGGCGCGATGGCCGAGCATCTCGGCGTTGTAGTCGGCGGTCAACGCGGCCTCCGCCGGGCCGTCGTCGGGCATCGGAAGCCAGCCGACGAAGTCGGTGAGCCAGGCGTAGGCGGACCGCTTCAACGCCGGGTTCTCGTGCAGGTAGTAGTCGACCTCCCAGGCCTCGTCACCGACGACCAGGTCGTAGCGCTCCTGCTCCAGCAGGTCGGCGAACACCCCGAAGTTGTTGACCAGGATGTCGTCCATCCGCCGGATCGCCTGGAATGCGTGCAGGTCGTGTTCCCCGCACTCGGCCTCAATGTGCCCGGACTCGCTGGCCAGCGCCGACGAGGCCGGGTGCACCTTCTCACCCTGCTCCACGAGCACCCGGGTCACCGGATCCTGGGCGAGCCAGTCGATCTGCACGTCCGGGCGCTGCGCCCGCAACGAATCGGCGATGGCCAGATCCCGACGGGCATGGCCCAGCCCGATCGGCGAGGACAGGTAGAGCACCCGCGGACGCCGGCCCGACCGTCGCGCCGGCCGCCGACCGCTCGGCGGGACCAACCGCTCGGCGAACCGTCGGACGGCCGAGTTGACCAGCACCGGCGCGCGGCTCGGCAATCCGTGGCCGCCGCCGTCGATCAGGACGAGTTCACCGCCGGTGAGTTCGGCCAGCCGGACCGCGATCTTGTAGGAGGGGATCCGATCGTCGCGACCGTGCATCACCAGCACCGGACAGCTCACGCGCTTGCACAGCTCTTCGAGCGACGGCGCCCCCGGTGGTTCGCCCCGCTGCGCCGGCACGGTGTCGACGAGGACGGCCGGGTCGGTCTCGCCGGCCCAGCGGATCGCGTCCTCGATCTGCTTGGTCGAGTGTGGCTCGCTGAACATCTCGCCGAAGAAGAACTCGAGAAAGTCTTGATAGCCGCCCTCCAGCCAGTAGTACCGGTTGTACTTGGCCCAGCCCTCGATGGTGTCGTGCCGGTTCTCCCAGGGGTAGGGATCGCGATTCGGCGCGGGCGCCCCGAGACGGCACGAGGCGCCGATCGCCACGACGCCCAGCACCCGCTCGGGATGCGCGGTGGCCAGGTGGACCGACCACGCCGCTCCGGCGGACAGCGCAACCACGACAGCCCGGTCCACTCCGGCGTCGTCGAGCACCGCGGCGGCGTCGGCGGCGAATTCGCGATTGGCGTAGGCCTGCGGACCGGACGGCTTCGATGACCCGCCCGACCCGCGGCCGTCGAACGTCAGCACCCGGAAATGCCGGGCCAGATAAGGGATCTGCATCTTCCAGACGCGGGAGTCGACGATGGACCAGGTCGGCATCAGCAGGATGGTCGGTTCGCCAGAGCCGTAGGCGACCCAACTCAGCTCGACGCCGGCGCGGACCGCCATCCCGGCGCGGTCCGGCGTTCGCGACCGGATCTCGCGTGTGTCCATGGTTCGACTGTCCTTCCTGACGCCCACTTGCGCCAGATGCAGGTTCACGAGGGCCCGGAACCCTGCATCCGGCGCAAAGTCGGCCGGGGATGCGAGTTCGCGCCCGACGGTCAGGGCCGGACCTCGAACACGTGGTTGAACGGGGTCTGCGCGGCCAACCGGAAGCGGGTGAACCCGCCGGCGGTGGTGACGTCCCGAATTCGGGCCGGGCCGGCCTGGGTGCCCAGCGCCAATCCGACGTCCTGCGACAGCGACGCGGGCGTGCACAGCAGGGTCGAGAACCCGTAGTAGGCGCGGCCGATCGGGTTGAGATTGTCCGTCAATGCGTCGCCGGCGGCCGGTTCCACCACCATCCAGGTGCCGTCCTCGGCCAACGCCGACCGGATGCGTCGGGCCGCACCGACCGGGTCGCCCATGTCGTGCAGCGCGTCGAAGATCGTCACCAGATCGTAGTTGCTGCCGGTGATCTCGGTGGCGGGGCGGACCTCGAAGGTGATCCGGTCGGCCACCCCGGCCTCCCGTGCCCGTCGCCGAGCCTGTTCGATCGATTCGGCGTGGTAGTCGGAGGCGACGAAGCGCGAGTTCGGGAACGCCTGGGCCATCAGGATCGTCGAGGCGCCGTGGCCGCACCCGACGTCGGCGACCACGGCACCCCGATGGAGTTTGTCGACGACGCCGTCCAGCGCCGGCAACCAGCCGTCGATCAGATTCGCCAGATAGCCGGGCCGGAAGAACCGCTCGCACCCGACGTGCACGTCGCCGTTGTGCTCGTGCCATCCGACGCCGCCGACATCACCGCCGTCCCGGGCGGCCGCGATGACCGACTCCGCGTCCCGCACGGTGCCATAGGCGATCTGGAAGAACCCGGGCAGATAGGCCGGGTTGCTCTCGTCGGTGAGTGCGACCGCCTGTTCCGGCGGCAGGTTGAAGCGCCCGGTCTCCGGGTCGTGTTCCAGGAATCCGCCGGCCGTCTGCGCGGCCAGCCATTCCCGCGCGTAGCGCCCACCGGTCGAGGTTCGCTCGGCGAGCTCGGTCGCCGTCAGCGGCTCCTGGGCCAGCGCCCGGTAATACCCCAACTTGTCCCCCATCACCACCAGGGCGCAGTTGAGCGTGGCACCGACCTCCTCGACCGCCTTGAAGACGAAGCCCATCAGCTTGTCCGGATCGACTGGTGCCGCGGGACCCGTCCGGTCCACCTCGTCCTCGACGATGCTCATGTCAGCAACCTCCTGGCCGGTGCGGCGGGCCCCGGTGGCCCGCGCACGATGAGCGTCGGACGGGCAACCCCCTGGTCGCATCCAGGGCCCCACCTAGTGCTGGCGGAGCCGGCCTGCCGGCCCTCGGCGGCCGGTCCGCTCCCTACACTCGGCGGATGCTCGTCGGACGCGAACGCGAGCGGCAGCGGATCGAGGCGCTGATCGCCGGAGCGCGACTCGGCAGCAGCGGCGTCCTGGTGGTGACCGGCGAACCGGGCATCGGCAAGACCACGCTGCTGACGGACATCGCGGACAGTCTGACCGGGATGACCGTGTTGCGGGCGACCGGAACCGAGGCCGAGCGGGATCTGCCATTCGCCGGGCTCGGACAGCTGTTGCGGCCTTCCGCGGCGGATCTCGCCGCGATCCCCGAACCACAGGCGGCGGCGATCGGCGTGGCCCTCGCGCTGCGACCGGGCCCGCCGGGCGACCGTTTCGCGGTGGGCGCCGCGGTGCTCAGCCTGCTCATCCGCTGGAGCGAGGAACATCCGCTGGCCCTGGTCGTGGACGACGCCCATCTGCTGGACCGTCCATCGGCGGAATCACTGCTGTTCGCGGCGCGCAGGCTGCTGGCCGACCCGGTGTTGGTGCTGGTCGGCGTCCGGTCCGGCGAGGCCTCCGTGTTCCTGGACGCCGATCTCCCGGATCTCACGCTCGGGGGGCTCGACGAGCCGGCGGCGACCGAACTCGCCACCAGGTCCGCGGGGCGCCCGCTCGGCACCCGCACCCTTTCGGTGCTGCTCTCCGTCGCCGGCGGAAATCCGCTCGCCGTCCGGGAACTGGCCCGGGACCCGGCCGGCCTGCGCAACCTGGACGCGGCGCCGCCCGGCTCGCCACTGCCCGCGCCGAGCGCTCTCACCGAGCGCTACGCGACCCGGGTCGCCCGCCTGCCCGACCGCACCCGGGTAGCCCTGCTGATTGCCGCGACGACCGGGGACGACCTCACCGTGATCACCCGGGCGTGCGCGGCGATGAACACCGACGTCACCGCCCTGGACGCCGCCGAGCAGGCCGGGCTGGTCGTGATGGCCTGGGACGGCGTCAGTTTCACCCATCCACTGGTGCGCTCGGCGGTGTACGCGTCGGCCTCGCCGGAGGCGCGGCGGGTGACTCACGCCGCCGTCGTCGGCGCTTTGCCCGGCGGGGACGTGGATCGCCGGGCCTGGCACCGGTGCGACGCCGCGGTCGGCCCGGACCCCGACGTCGCCGCCGAGATCGAGCGGGTGGGCGAGCGGGCCACCGCTCGCGGCGCGCATGCGGTGGCGGCGACGGCGTTCGAACGCGCCGCCCACCTGACGCCGGCGGAGGCCGAGCGTTCCCGATTGTTCGTCCGGGCCGGCGCCGCGGCCTGGCAGGCGGGTCAACCGGGCCGGGCACAGGCGCTCCTCGACTCCGTCGAGCCGATGGTGGCCGGCCAGCGGGTCGTCGCCCAGGTGCTCGCCCTGCGCGGGACGATCGCCGCCCGACAGGGCGACCTCCAGGTCGCCCAGGACCTGCTGACCGATGCGGCGCACGCCGTCGAAGGCCTCGATCCCGACGAGGCGATCGGACTGCACGGGGATGCGGTGGTGGCCGACTTCTTCCTGGCCGACGCGGTCGCGGCCCGGCGGAGCGGGTCCGCGATCCGGCGCCTGATGGGCGGGCCCGTCGCCGAGTGGGCCCGGGCCGTCGGATCGATGTCGATCGGCATGGCGCAGGTGCTCGCGGGCGAGCCGGGCATCGCCGCCATCCGGTCCGGGGTCGGCATGTTGGCCGAGGGTGACCAGCAGGACCTGCGTGTGCCCGCGCGTTGGCGCACGGTCGGGGCGCTGTGGCTGCGCGAGGCGCACACCGGCCGGCGCCTGCTGGCCGAGGCCGTCGAGGATCGGCGGGCCCTCGCCGATCTCGGCGAGCTGCCGTCCCTGCTGTTCTATCGCGCCGTCGACCACGCGGCCACCGGTCGCTGGGAGCGGGCCGCCGCGGACTACACCGAGGCGATCGCGCTGGCTCGCGAGTTCGACCAGATCACCCTCCTGGCCATGTCGCTGGCCGGGCTTGCCCGGGTCCAGGCGCGGTCCGGACGGTCGGCGGAATGCCGGACGCACGCTGACGAGGCGCTTGCGATCTGTGCCGCCCGGACCATCCGGATGGGCCTGTCATGGTCACGCCTGGCGATCGGCGATCTCGAACTCAGTCTCGGCCGGGCGGAGGCGGCGGCCGCCGAGTACGCCCTGGTCGACGAGTGGCTCACCGTCACCGGTATCGCGGACGTGGACCTGGCGCCCGGACCCGATCGGGTCGAGGCACTGCTTCGGCTGGGGCACGATCGTGCGGCCCGCGCCGTCACGGCGGATTACGGGCTGCGGGCCGAACGCAAGGGTCAGCCGTGGGCCCGCGCCCGAGCCGATCGGGCCGCCGGTCTGGTCGGCCCGGACGACGAGCTCGACCATTGGTTTCCGGCCGCGCTGCGCTGGCACGCCCAGACACCCGATCGCTTCGAGACGGCCCGCACCCAGCTGAGCTACGGCTCTCGACTACGCCGCGCCCGCCGGCGAGTGGAGGCGCGGCCGCCGATCCGGGCCGCGCTGGACACGTTCGAGGAACTGGGCGCCGGCACCTGGGCCGAACGGGCGGCCGAGGAGCTGACCGCGACCGGTGCGACCGCGCGGCGACGGGCCACCCGTGACGTCGACTTGCTGACCCCCCGCGAATTGCAGATCGCGCTGCTGCTGGCCGAGGGCCGAACCACCCGGGAGACCGCCGCCGCGCTGTTCATGTCGCCCAAGACGGTCGAATACCACCTGCGGCACGTGTACACCAAGCTCGGCATCGATTCGCGACGGGCGCTGGCCGATCGACTCGGCGACCCCGGCTCCGCCCGGACCGACGGGAGGGACCTGCGCGACGGACGAGGGTCGTCGAGTCGGCCGGGAGCAGGGCCCGGACAGTGAGCCGGGCGCGAACAGTGAGCCGGGCCCAGTCAGTGAGCCGCGTCGGCCGGGTCTGCAGCCGGCACGGTGTCGCCCGGCGGTGTGGTTCACCCAGCCGTCGGTAAGGCACCTCAGCTCCCGACCGAGGCGGAATCTGAGGTGCCCCGCAGGCGAATCCGGCCCGCTCGCCCGATCCACCCGGCACCGCCTTACCGACATGGTGGAATCTGCCGGCGCCAGAGCCGGACAAGCACCAGGTGGACGGAAGGGACCGGACCATGACCGCAAGCTGGGGACCAGGATTCGACGCCGAGATCGCCTACCGGCAGGAGCAGGTCCGGGCGCACTTCGGCAGCCGCCGGCTGTTCGGCCGGCGCCGCCGGTCGATCTCGAACAACTCCGCACCGGTCGGCGAGCAGCCGCGCCGGGCCGCCGCACCGGTGATCCCGGTCCAGCGGGCCGCCGCGGACCGGCCGGCACCGGTCGCCGCACCGACCCGCCGAGCTGCCTGACGCGCGGACCGGCAGCAGCGTCGGCCGACGGACGG
Organism: Nakamurella sp.; assembly: GCA_036524715.1. Lineage (GTDB taxonomy): Bacteria > Actinomycetota > Actinomycetes > Mycobacteriales > Nakamurellaceae > Nakamurella. Next base: position 12,652 of record DATDBV010000273.1, read on the forward strand.
GCAGTGTCGGACCCGGCTGCCACTATTGACGGCGTGGCAGTGACGGTCGATCTCCCGTTCGTCGGCCGCGCCGAACAGCTCGACCGGTTCCGCGCGGCGTTGGGCCGCGCCCAGGACGGCGAGCCCAGTGCGATCCTGCTGTCCGGCGACGCCGGCGTCGGCAAGACCCGGCTGCTGACCCGGATGGCCGAGGTCGCCCGTGACTCCGGCGCGTGGGTGGTGATCAGCCATTGCGTCGATCTCGGCGAGGTCGGCCTGCCCTACCTGCCCTTCACGGAGGCGCTCGGCCAGCTGCGTGGCCGGTGCGCGGAGGTGGACACGGCGATCGCCGCCCGCCCGGCCCTGGGCCGGCTGCTGGACGTCGGTCTGGTCGAACCGGTCGCCGGCCCGCCGGATCAGGCCACCCGCGGCCAGCTGTTCGACGGCATCGCCTCCGCGATCGGCGCCGGCGGCAGCCGGAAGCGCCCGCTCGTCCTGATGATCGAGGACCTGCACTGGGCCGACCCGTCGAGTCGGGACGTCCTGCGGTTCCTCATCACGCGTCTGCGTTCGGAGCACCTGCTGGTAGTGGCCACCTACCGGACCGACGACCTGCACCGGCGCCACCCGCTTCGCCCAACCCTGTCCGAACTGCTCCGGCATCCGCGGGTCGATCATGTCGAACTCGCTCCGTTCACCCGGGATGAGCTGGCCCAATTCGGCGCGGCCATCACCGGGCAGGACCTGTCGGAACGGGTGCTGCAGGGCGTGCTCCGCCGCTCGGAGGGCAACGCCTATTTCGCCCAGGAGCTGCTGGAGTCCGGCCCCGACACCGCCGCGCTGCCGGGTTCGCTGTCCGACGTGCTGCACGCCCGGCTGGAACAGCTCGACCACGCGGTGCAGTCCCTGGCCGGCATCGCCTCGGTGGCCGGCCGCCGGGTCTCCGGGGAGCTGCTCTCGGCCGTCGCCCGCGGCGAATCCGACTTCGCCGTGGATGGTTCGTTCGAGCGCGCCCTGCGCGAGGCCATCGCGCATCACGTGCTGGCCACCGAGGATGCCCGGTGGATCGTCTTCCGGCATGCGTTGCTCGCCGAAGCGGTCTACGCCGACCTGCTGCCCGGCGAGGTCACCCACCTGCACCGCGCCTACCAGCAGCGGATCGCCGCAGACCCGTCGCTCGGCTCATCGGCCCAGTTGGCGCACCACGCGCTGCGCGCCCACGAGCTGCCGGTCACGCTGACCGCGTCGTTCGCCGCGGCGCGGGAGGCCGCGGACGTCCTCGCGCCGATGGAGGCCCAGCGCCATCTGGAGACGGTGATCTCGGTGTGGGATGCCGTGCCGGATGCCGCCGAGAGTCTCGGACACGACCTCGTCGACGTGCAGATGGCCGCGGCCGGCGCGGCCAGCCGGGCCGGGCAGCACGGGCGGGCCGCGGCCCTGGCGGTGGCCGCCCTCGACAGTAGTGACGAGGCCCGGGCCGCCCGGCTCACCCCGGCGGCCGCCTATTACCTGGTCGACGATCTGCGCGAGCGGGAGGCGTTGACGCGCGCCGAGCACGCCCTGGCCGTCCTGGATGCGGAGGGTCCCTCCGCCGACCGGGCCCGGCTGCTGGCTGCCTACGCCCGGTCCGCCCTCAACTGCGAGCGGGACGACGAGGCCCGGGTAATCGCCGACCGGGCGGTGACCGAGGCCCAGGAGTTCGATGTGCCGGAGGCCGAGGCCGACGCATTGACCACCCTCGCCGTGCTGGCCGTCAACGAGGCCGACGTCGCCGGGGAGCTGTTCGGTCGGTCGCTGACCCTGGCCCGCTCGGTCGGCGATCTGTCCGCCGAGCTGCGTGCCACCCACAATCTGGCCGTCAACCGTTACTACGCCGGCGATCTGCCCACCGCTGCGGCGATCTGCGAGGCGGGGATCGACCGCGCCCGGTCGACCGGAGTGCTGTGGATGGGCTACGGGGTCGGCCTGCTGCTGTACCGGGAGCTGATCCGCTACATGGCGGGCGATCTGAGCCGGCCGGCTCCCACCCGCGACTGGGTGCCCGACTCGGCCGGCAGGACCCTGTCCACGATTGAGCTGTACGCCGCCGTCGCCCGCGGCGACGATGACGTCCTGGACCGGGGCCGAGCGGTGTCCGTCGACTGGGAACGCGACCCGATGATGACGCTGACCTCCGGCGGGTGCACCATCGACGCGCTCAGCTGGGCCGGCGAGCACCAGGCGGCGGTCGACCTGACCATCCGGTTGACCGACTTCATGAGCCGGGCCTGGAACGACTACTTCCTCGGCGGTATCTGGCTGTCTGCGCTGGGCCTGGCCGCGCTGGCCGACCGGGCGGCGCAGACCCGGCTGGCCGGCGGCGATCCGGCCGCCGATCTCACCGTTGGGCAGACGTTCCTGGACCGGATGGAGCAGACCGCGCGGCGGGGTCGGCCCCGCGGCGGGCGGTTGGGGCCCGAGGGCCGGGGCTGGGTGGTCCGGGCCCGCGCCGAATACCGCCGGTTGATCGGCGAGGACGACCCCGACCTGTGGCGCGCCGCGATCGCCGAGTTCGGGTACGGCTACCGGTACGAGGTGGCCCGCTCCCGGTGGCGGCTGGCCGCGGCGCTGGCCGCGCAGGGAGATCGGGCGGCCGCATCGGGCGAGGCGGCCGCGGCGCTGCGGGAGGCGGAGGAGATGGGCGCCCGTCCGCTGGCCGAGGGCATTCGGGAGCTGGGCCGGCGGGCCCGGTTGGAGCTGCCGGGACGGTCCACGGCGGGCGATGCGGTGCTCACCGGCCGGGAGGAGGAGGTACTGCGCCTGGTCGCCACCGGGCTGACCAACCGGCAGATCGGCGAACTGCTGTTCATCAGCGGCAAGACGGTCAGCGTGCACATCTCGAACGTGCTGGGCAAGCTCGGAGTAGGCGGCCGGACGGAGGCGGTCGCCGTGGCCCATCGGCGCGGGTTGTTGCCCGACGAGCCGCCGTCGGCCTGAATCGGCGCCTCGACGAGACGACCGGCCGGCCGACGAATTCACCGACGGCCGGACCGATCGAATCGGGCAGTGGTTCCGGCAGTGGTTCCGGCAGTGGTTCCGGCAAGTGGTTCCGGCAAGTGGTTCCGGCAGTGGTTCCGGCAGTGGTTCCCGCGGGGCCGCCGCGCCGAATAACACCGGCGCGCCAAGCAGCCCGCGAGGGTCGGAGCGAGGATGGGGCCGTGCCCGACGACCCCCTCGCCTCCGCGATCGACCAGCTCTACGGCGCCGACCCGGACGCGTTCATGGCGCGGCGCACCGAACTCGTCACGCAGGCGAAGGCGGCCGGCGCGGCAGCGGCCGCCAAGCAGATCGGGACGCTGCGCAAACCCACCCGGTCGGCCTACGCGATCAACCGGCTGGCCCGCACCGACCCGGACGCTGTGGACCGGCTGCGCGAGCTCGGTGAGCAATGGCGCCATGCCGAGAGGTCCGTCGACGCCGAGCGGATCCGGTCGCTGACCAAGGCCCGGCGCCGGCTGCTCGACGAGCTTGCCCAAGCAGCGTTCGCCGCGGCCGAGGAGACGAACCCCAGCGCCGCGGTCCGCGACGAGGTGGTGTCGACGCTGACCGCGGCCCTGTCCGACGAGTCGGTGGCCGACGATGTCCGGCGCGGAGTGCTGGTCAAGCCGGCCCGGTGGGAGGGCTTCGGGTTCGGTGGGCCGGAGCTGACCCTGGTGCCCTCGTCCGGCTCTGACTCTCCGGCGAAGCCCAAACTCCGCGCACCGTCGTCGACCGGCACCTCCGCACCCGCCCCGCGGCTCTCCCCCGCGGAACGTCGCGAGGCCCGGGAGGCCGAGCAGCGGGCCGAGGCCGAGCGTCAGGTGCAGGCCGAGAAGGAGTCTGCGGCCGCCCGGGAGGTGGCGCTGGCCGACGCCCGGCGGGCGGTCGACGAGGCGGAGGAGAACATGATCTTGGCCACCGACGACGAGCAGTCCAAGGTCGACCGGGTGCACGACCTGGAGCAGGAGTTGACCGACGCCCGTCGCGCGGTCGACGTGGCCCGCCGGGACGTGCGGCGGGCCGAGATCGCGCAGCGCCGCGCGCAGGATGCGCTCAAGCGATTGGAGCGCGACCGGACCTGAGCCCGGCGCAGGCTGGTCCCGGGCCAGGACAACCGCAGCCGGCCGGCTCCGACGACGTTGGCCGGGCCGCCGATCCGCTCGACGCAGGTGTCCAGCAGGCGACGCCGGATCGAGCCCGGATCGTCAGGGGCACCAGTTCGCCGGGCCGACTCGACGAGCAGCGCACAGGCGGCGGCGACGGCCGGGGCGGCGGTTGACGTGCCGCTCCGCACCCCGAACAGCAGCGGCGGCGGCCCCGGAACGGCCCTGCCGGTCGCGTCCCGGCGCAGCGGGATCGTGGACCGGACGTCCACGCCCGGGGCGACCAGGTCCGGTTTGGCCACGTCGTAGGCGGTGGGCCCTTTGCTGGAGAACACGGCCGGCGCGTGTGTCGCCTGGTGGACCGCGCCGACGGTGAGCGCGCCCCGAGCCTGGCCGGGGCAGGTCAGTTCGGTGTCGTAGGCCAGGCCGTCGCCGGCCGCTCGGGCCCGTTCGCACCGCTGGTGCTCGTTGCCGGCGGCCACGACCACCAGCGCACCCTCGAGTACCGCGTTGTCCACCGCGGTGCACAGCGGGCAGCCCCCGTCCACGCAGGTCCAGCCGTGACCACCGGCCACCGTGACGGGCAGGTGATTGAAGCCCAGACTGATCGACAGGATGTCGGCGGACAGGTCGAGCGCCCGGTCGACGCCCGCGGTGATGGCGGTGTGCCGGCCGGTGCCGTTCGCCCGCAGCACCTTCACGTCGATCAGGTCGACGCCGGGCGCGATACCGGGCGCGGTCGGGTCGGTTGAGGCGATGATGCCCGCGCAGTGCGTGCCGTGCCCGCCCGGCACGTCGACGGATTCGCCGCAGGTCTCGACGCTGTGCGTAACGGTCAGGGCCGGGTGGCGCCGGTCGATGCCGGTGTCCAGCACCGCGACCGTGACGCCGCGCCGGTCAGCCCCGCCCCGGCCGGCCTGCCGCCGGCCGTCCGGAATGCCGCCGCACGGACCTCGCCGACAACCTCGTTCGTCAGGACCACCGGCAGCAGGGGATCGAGTTCGGCGAAGGCGATGGCAATATCCGGATCGTCGATGACGGCGGTCACCTGCCCGGCGGTGAGCGTTGCTGCCAGCGCGTTGCCGGCGTAGAGCTCCCGGACGTCACCGACTCCGATCCGATCCCGCAGCAGGTCGGACTGTCGCCCGAGCCGACCGCCGACGCGGTCCTTGAAGTGCGCCCACGACTCGTCCGCCCCCGGTGACAGCGGGTCGATCTGGAGCACGACGGGCAGCTCCGGTTCAGGCCCGGCGGGCGGGTCGTCGAGCAGTGCGAGCACCATGGACCAAGGAGTCGATCACCGGCAGCCCCCTTGCGCCCATCCGAACACTTCCATGGTGGCCGCGAGGTCTGACACTGCGTTGTCGGTACAACCGTGAGGTGGTTTCCGGGGCATTCCGACAGATCGCCCGGCTGCGTACCATTGGGGCATGCGCACCCCGACCGATCAGTACCGGGCGACCGGCCGTACGCCGGTCAGCGTGCAGTGGCGGGGACGGCTGGACGCCGGCGCGAGCCGGACGCGCCGCAGGGAGTCGCTGGCCACCCACCTGCGGCAGGTCCTCGACGACGAACCGTCTGTCGACGTGTGGTGGGACACCCTGTCGTTGTCCGCGCAGACCGTCGAGGCGATGGTGGACTCGGCCGAATACGAGCGCGTCGTGGCCGATCTGCAATCCCGTGGACTCCGCGTCGACGAGGTGACGGACCGGCAGGTCGTCTGACCGCCCGGCCTTGACCGGAGTTCAACGAGTGGCCGGCACGTCCAGCAGCGTCGCCAACTCCGGGGTCAACCCGCCGTCTGACCGCGGCCGACCGTCGATCGACACCACCGCCGCGAGCAGTCGAGCGCTGGAGGCCAGCCACACCCCTTCCGCGGCATGCAGGTCGGCGGACACCAGCGGCTCGGTCCGAACCTTCCAGCCGGCCGCCTGCGCGGCCCGGAACAGCCGGCGGACCGTGATACCGGCCAGGATCCCGTCGTCCGGCGGGGTGAACAGGATCCGGCCACGGGCGACCACCACCGACGACGTAGGCGCCTCGAGCACCCGCCCGTCCGCACCGAGGAAGATCGCGTCGTCGGCCCCATTCGCCCGGGCGTGCCGCAGGGCCGCCATGTTCACCCCGTACGACAGCGTCTTGGCGCCGGCCAGCAGCCACGGCGCCTCGGTGGCCGCGGCGACGGTGAAGCCTCGGTCGAGCAGCAGCACCCGGACCCCGGTCCGGCGCTGCCGGGCGCTGGACACGGGCAACTCGGCGCCCAGCACGTAGCAGACAGGTTCGTGGACGTGCTCCGGGCCGCGACTGGCGATCAGCCGCAGCACCATCTGCG
>DATDBV010000274.1:0-7703 GCA_036524715.1 Nakamurella sp.
GTGGTCCGGCGCAGCGGACAGCACGGTCGAGGTCAGCGGCGCGACGGTGAACGACAGACCGATTCCGAACAGCAGCATCGGCGCGACCACCGCACCCAGGAAGGTGGCGCCGGCGTCCACGAAGGACAGCCAGAACATGGCAGCGCCGGCCAGCAGCGGACCGATCGTCATCGGGATCCGCGGACCGATCCGGGCCGACAACCGGCCCATCCGGGCGGACAGCAGCAGCATCGCCACGGTGATCGGCAGCGTGGCCGCCCCCGCCGCGACCGGACTGAACCCCGCCACCAGCTGCAGCTGCACCGGCAGCAGGAACAGCGCCCCGGCCAGCGCCGCGTAGACCGCGAAGGTGACCAGGTTTGCCGCGGTGAACTGCCGGTCGGCGAACAGTTCGAGCGGCAGCAGGGGCTCCGGCGTCCGGCGCTCCACCAGCACGAACAGCGCAAGCATCAGCACTCCGGCCGCAGTGATCGCGAGGACGACCGGGGTCCACCCGGACGCCGGGCCCTCGGTGAGGCCGTAGATCAGGCCACCCAGCCCGAACGAGGCCAGCACCGCGCCGGGCACGTCGATCCGCCCAGTCGCCTGCTCGTCCCGCGACTCGGGGATGTACCGGTTGGCCAGCCAGATGACCGCGATCGCGATCGGCAGGTTGATAAGGAAGACCAGCCGCCAGCCCCACGGGGCCACGCCGACGAGCAGCCCGCCGACGATGGGCCCGATGGCCGTGGCCACCCCACCCAAACCGGACCAGGCGCCGACCGCGGTGGACCGATCCTCGCGCCGGAACGAGGCCTGCAGGATGGCCAGGGACCCCGGCGTGAGCAGGGCCGCACCCGCCCCCTGCAGCGCGCGCATGGCGATCAGCACCGCGGAGGAGGGAGCGAACGCGCAGCCGATCGAGGCCAGGGTGAACCAGACGACGCCGACGACGAAGATCCGCCGCCGACCCATCCGGTCGCCCAGCGAACCACCGAGCAGCAGCAGGCCCGACAGCGCCAACGTGTAGGCGTTGAGCGTCCACTGCATGGCGGTCAGCCCGCCGCCGAGGTCCTCGGCGATCCGCGGCAGGGCGACGTTCACGACCGTCCCGTCAAGCTGGGCCAAGCCACTGCCCAGCACCGTCGCGGTCAGCACCCACTTTCCGTGAGCGGAGTCGTAGACCAGCGGCGCTGCGCGCGAGCGGTCCGGGCCGGCCATGTACCCCTCCCTCGGCGGGTTCGAAACGTTCCTGCCACGACAGTCTGCGCTTGAGGTACGACAGCGTCGTTCGCCTTGGGCCACTTCGCCGGCCGCGGGCGCGGGGTCGGTGCGAGGTCGGGGTCGGTGCGGGGTCGGTGCGGAAGTTCGGCCGGTGTGACGCCTGCGGATCCTCCGCAGCCTGGGGTGCTCGGGTCGGTTCGGCCGGCGCCCGGGTCGGCGCGGAAGTTCGGCAGGTGTGACACCTGCGGATCCTCCGCGGCCCGGGGCGGTCCGGTCGGGTCGGCGCCCGTCTGGGCCGAAGTGCGGAGGATCGGCCGGTCTGACGCCTGCGGATCCTCCGCGGCCCGGGGCTCTCTCGGTCGGGGCGCTCGGCGGGGCCGAGGTGCAGAGCTTCGGCCGGTCTGACACCTGCGGATCCTCCGCGGCCAGGGGTACTCGCGTCGGTTCGGCCCGGCCCCGGAACCGGTGCGGAGCTTCGGCCGGTGTTACGCCTGCGGATCCTCCGCAGCCCGGGTGCTCGGTCGGGTCGCCGCTCGGCGGGGCCGAGGGGTGCGGAGCGTCGGCCGGTGTCACACCTGCGGATCCTCCGCGGCCAGGGGTACTCGCGACGGTCCGGCCCAGCCCCGGGAACCAGCTGCGGAAGATCGGCCGGTGTCACACCTGCGGATCCTCCGCGGCCAGGGGTACTCGCGTCGGTCCGGCCCAGCCCCGGGAACCAGCTGCGGAAGTTCGGCCGGTGTCACGCCTGCGGATGTTCCGCGGTCGGTGTGGGCGGGCCCGCCTCGTGGCGAACGATCCCCCGGCTGGGGTCAACCATTCGGTGGACGGCCGAACCAGTCGGCCGGTCGTCCCGCCGGCGGCGCCGAACGAGCAGGCTCAATGGCATGACGATCACCCAATCCTCCGGCGCCGACCTGCGGTCGCCGGACCCCGGAGATCCGGCAATCGAAATCCGCGGGCTGGTCAAGCGCTATGCCGGTCAGGTCGTGGTGAACGGCCTCGACCTGCGGATCGAGCCCGGCGAGTGCTTCGCCCTGCTCGGCCCCAACGGCGCCGGCAAGACCACCACCATCGAGATCCTGGAGGGCTTCCGCCGCCGCGACGCGGGGGAGGTGTCAGTCCTGGGCGTCGACCCGGCGCGTGCCGACCGCCGCTGGCGGGCCAGGATCGGCGTGGTCGCACAGTCCACCGGCGACAGCCTGGCCCTGTCCGTCCGGGAGGTGCTGGACGCGTTCGGCCACTACCACCGCGACCCCGTGCCGACCGCCGAGCTGATCTCCGCCGTCGGTCTGCAGGAGAAGGCGGGCACCCGGATCAACGCCCTTTCCGGCGGGCAGCGGCGTCGCCTGGACGTCGCCCTGGGTATCCAGGGTCGGCCGGACCTGCTGCTTCTGGACGAGCCGACAACAGGGCTGGACCCGGCGGCCCGCCGCACCTTCTGGCAACTGGTCGAGGAGCTCAAACGGGCCGGCACCACCATCGTGCTGACCACCCACTACCTGGACGAGGCCGCGACGCTGGCCGACCGGGTCGGCGTCATCGATCGCGGGTGGCTGCGCGAGGTCGCCCCGCCTGGCCAATTGGGCGGCCGGCTGCGGGGCACCGCCACGGTGCGCTGGACCGAGAACGGCGTGCCCCGGGAGATCGTCACGGAGTCGCCGACCGAGGTCCTGCGCGACCTGCTCGCCCGGCATCCCGACGGCGAGCTGGACGAACTGCAGGTCCACCGGCCCACCCTGGAGGACGTGTACCTGCGCCTGATCGAGCAGACAGACGCGACTGAAGGAGCCGACCGATGATCACCCGCAACGACCCTGCCGTCAGGCGCTCCGCGCCGCCGTCCTGGCCGACGGTGGCCCTCGCCCGGGCCGCCCTGGAAGTGCGTGTCTACTTCCGCAGCCGGGACGAGATGATCTTCGGCTTCCTCTACCCGACCGCGATGATGCTTATTTTCGGGTCGGTGTTCGGCGGTCAGGAGGTCGCACCGGGCGTCACCTACCCGCAGTACTTCCTGGCCGGCATCGCTGCCACCGGCGTCATGCTCACCAGCTTCCAGGCGGTCGGCGTCGGCATCGCCGTCGAACGGGACGCGGGCGACCTGGCCCGGCTGCGGACCACGCCGATGCCGCCTGTCGCCTACTTCCTGGGCAAGGCCGGCCTGGTTCTCGTCACCACCATCGCGCAATTGGCCCTACTGCTCACCGTGGCCCACCTGGTCTACGACATCCCACTGCCCAACGGGTCGGGCTGGCTGACGTTCGCCTGGGTCACCGTGCTCGGCGCCACCGCCGGCACCGCGACCGGCATCTGGGTGTCCTCCCTCCCCCGGTCGGGCAAGTCGGCGGGCACCGTCATCCCCGCCATCGCCGTCGTGCTGCAATTCATCTCCGGCGTCTTCTTCGTGTTCTCGGCACTCCCCGACTGGATGCAGAAGGTCGCCGCGGTGTTCCCGTTGAAATGGCTCACCCAGGGCATGCGGTCCGTCTTCCTGCCCGAGTCCGCGGCCGCCGCCGAGGTGTCGGGGAGCTGGCAGCACGGCCTGATCGCGCTGGTGCTGCTGGCCTGGATCGTCGGTGCCACGCTGTTGGCGTTGAAGACATTCCGCTGGCGCAAGGCATCCTGAACGCACGCCGCCCCGCGAGCCGAAGGTGATCGTGACCCGTCCCGAAGCGTCGCCGCACCGCCTGTCCACCCGACGGGCCGTGCGCGCGGTGCTGCCCGCCCCCGACCTCACCGATCCGGAGCTGCCGATGTCGGCCCGGGGCTGGCGGATCAGCGTGGCCGGGCTGCACGTCACCTTCCTGGCCGTGATCGCGCTGGCCGCGGGCCTGATCGTGGTGCAGGGCGTCGACGACTCCGACGGCTGGGCGCTGGTCGCGCTCGGCGGGCTAGCCGTTGCCTACGTGCTGATCGGCGCGCGGGCGATCGCGGTGGGTGGTCGAGGGCGGTCGACCGCCTACCTGGTCGTCCTGCTGATCACCGTCGGGGTGGTGGCCGCGACCACCCCGGGCGCCCTGTTCGTGCTGTTCCTGGCCTATGTGCAGGTGTGGTTCCTGGTCGAGCGGACGTTCGACGGCGTCGTGTGGACGGCGCTGATCGCGGTCACGTCGGCGGTGGGACTGACCGTCGCGAACACCGGCGACGGCGAAACCCCGGCGACCGCCTGGGCGTCGTCCGGACTGAGTTTCCTGTTCAGCGTGCTGATGGGGGCCTGGGTGTTCCGCGTGCTCGACCAGAGCCGCCAGCGTGCCGAGCTCATCGCGCAGCTGGAGGCGACCCGGGCCGAACTGGCTGCGGCGAACCGGGAGCAGGGCGTGATGGCGGAGCGGGAACGGATGACCCGCGAGGTGCACGACACCCTGGCCCAGGGCTACACCAGCATCGTCATGCTCGCGCAGACCGCGGCGGCAGTCCTCGAGCCGTCACCCACCCGGGAGCGGCTGGAGCTGATCGAGGAGGTCGCCCGGGACAACCTGGCCGAGGCGCGCCGGCTGGTCGCCGCGTTCCGGCCGGCCGCCCTGGAATCCGGCACGGTCGTGCAGGCGATCGCCCGGGTGGCCGACCGTTTCCGTCGGGAATCCGGTGTGTCGGTTGACGTTTCGTTGCCCGAGGCGATCGACGTGGGGCGGGACACGGAGGTGGTGCTGGTGCGCGCGGTCCAGGAACTGCTGGCCAACGTTCGCAAGCACGCGGACGCGTCGTCGGTGCGGATCGGCCTGGTGGGGTCGACCGGCGTCGAGCTCACGGTGGCCGACGACGGTGCCGGCTTCGATCCATCCGCGCCCGCCGCCGGCGTCGGGCTGGTCGGGCTGCGCGACCGCGTCGCGCAGGTCGGCGGCACGGTGACGGTCAGGTCGTCGCAGGGTGCCGGCACCACCGTCGCGATCCGGATCCCGTCATGAGGCAGGCGCGCCGAGCGGTCCGTCGATACCGGGTCGGCGCCCGCGGGATGGGCGGACAGGCACGGTGTCGGCCCCCGAGGTGCCCCGGAAAGGCGGCCGCATGACCGGGCCGATCCGGGTCCTGGTGGTGGACGACCACCCGGTGGTGCGCACCGGTCTGACCGGCATGCTCGCCGATCAGGACGACCTGGAGGTGGTCGGCGCCGCTGCCGACGGGGCCGAGGCGGTCGCCCGAATCGGGGATCTGCGGCCCGACGTGGTGCTGATGGATCTGCGGATGCCCAAACTGGACGGTGCGGGCGCCACCGAGATCATCACTCGGGATCATCCCGACGTCCGGGTGGTCGTGCTGACCACCTACGACACCGACGCCGACATCGTCCGCGCGGTCGAGGCGGGGGCCAGTGGCTACCTGCTCAAGGACGCGCCGCTGCCGGTGTTGCTGGATGCGATCCGGGCCGCCGCCCGCGGGGAGACGGTGCTCGCCCCGCCGGTGGCCGCTCGGTTGATGTCGCGGATGCGTGCGCCGGCGTTTGACGCGCTGACCCCGCGGGAGCTGCAGGTGCTGACGCTGGTCGCGGACGGCCTGACCAACGCCCAGATCGGGCGGCGGTTGTTCATCGGCGAGGCGACGGTGAAGACCCACCTGCTTCGTGTTTTCGGCAAACTCGGGGTGGACGACCGGACCCGGGCCGTCACGATCGCGCTGGAACGCGGTCTGCTGCCGCCGCCGGGCACGCGTTGACGGACTTCGTTGCCGCGCGGATCAACTTCGACGACAGCCCGGCGTCCGCGCCTGGCGCCGCCGGGCCGGGTCGCCACGCATGGTCTTCGGCGGTCGAAGGCCAGGATTTCCCAAACCTGAGTGTCATCGTTTCGGGGGCCTGCAACGAGACAATGGTATGGGTGGCAAGGATCCCGAGCGGATGGTGACCGGGTCACCACCCATGGCACAAATGGTGGCGCTCCCGCCGACCGAGCCGTTCGAGGAGTTCTACCGGCGTGAGTTCCCGATGCTGGTCGCGCTGGCACGGGCGATCTCGGGCAGAGGGTCGGCGGACGACCTCGCCCAGGAAGCGATGCTGGTGGTGTTCCGGCAATGGGGGCGGGTGTCGGCTCTGGACGAACCGCACGTGTGGGCGCGAAGAGTCTGCCTGAACATGTCCCGTTCCGTGCTCCGCCGCCGGCTGGTCGAGTCGCGGGCGTTGCACCGGCTCGACGGTCGCCGCCAGGACGCACCGGCAATGGAGCCGTTGAACGAGGAGTTCTGGGCGGCCGTGCGGGCGTTGCCCCGCCGGCAGGCGGAAGCGGTTGCCCTGCGGTACGTCTACGACCTCGACGTCGCCGCGGTCGCTGCGACGATGCGGTGCTCGGAAGGCAGCGCGAAGACCCATCTCGCCCGGGCGCGGGCGGCGTTGGCGACGCGCCTGCAGGAGGGGAACGAGGTGACGTGATGAGCCTCGAGCAGCGGGCGCGGCTTGCGAGCGATGACCTCGTGCTGACCAGCGCGCGGGTTGATGTCGAGGGTCGGCTGGCGGAACTGCCGGAGTTGCGGCGGCGACGGGCGCGGACCCGGACGCTGGTCACCGCGGCGGTCGTTGCCGTCGCGATGGTGATCGGTGGGGCTTGGTTCGCCACGTCGACGACCGGGCCATCGCACACCGCACCGAACGTTTTCGACCAGCCCGTCGACCCGATCCCCGGGCACACCGACGAGCCCGGGATCCTCCGGACCGGGTTCATTGGGCTGCCGCCCGAGGGTGCCACGCCGAGCAGTCCGGCCACCGGTGAGTTGGTGCTCTCGGTGTTCACCCGAACGAGCGTGCGGGTCTGGGTGTACGCGGACGGTCGAATGATCACCTGGCGAGAGACGCCGTCCACCATGGGTTCAGCGTCCGAGGCGGCCGCGAGCGGCTCGGCGAGCGGGTTCCTCGAGCAGCACCTCACGCCCGAGGGCATCGATCTGCTCCGGTCCTACCTGGTCGACAACGCCGAGGCCCTGGAACCCTACGACCCGAGCACGGGCGACACTCCCCTGGTCCGGGTTGGAGACGAGATACTCAGCGCCTCCGTCCCCGAGTGTGGGTTCGAACAAGGCTGCCAACGCATCGGCTTCCCGGAAACCTGGCTGCCCGCCTCGGCCTGGGCGGACCAGCGGTTCCGGGCGTACGTGCCGACCGAGATCCAGGTCTGCTACTTCGGCTGGCAGGAGTCGCCGGAGAACCTGCACGGCCCCCCGTCCGACCCGGCGCCGACGCCGGTGGAACGGGTCCGGGACGTGCTGCCCGCGGATGTGGCCGGGTTGCTCTGGCCGGTGACCAGGCCGGACGGAGGATCCGCGCAACGCGAATGCGCCGTCGTCAGCAACGACGACGCCCGCGCCGTCAACCGATCCCTGCAGGCGGCCGGGTTCCGCCGCGACACGGTCACCGCGCCATACCTCGTGCTCTACCCCTACGCCGTGCCCCCTGCCCCGGGCGAGACCGAACCCACATTGGGCTTGCTCTCGTTCCAGCCGGTGCTGCCGCACGGCGAGGCGACCTGCACCTCCTGCGGATGACCCGTCCGGGGCCGACATCAGCGGCCTGACGGCGATCG
>DATDBV010000275.1:0-2545 GCA_036524715.1 Nakamurella sp.
GCGTCAGCACGCCGCCCAGCGCCTCGACGAAGTCGGTGATCTCATCGATGCCCATCGTGCCGTCACCCTACGCGCGTGGGCAGGTCGAGGGAGGAGTTCGCGCTCTTCGGGCGGGCAGGAAAGCGCCGAAACTCCTCCCTCGGTTCTGGTGTCCCACCCCCGTGCATGACGTCGCCGGCCGAATCACCACACCGCGCTCATCACCGACCCCGAGGACGACCAGTTCTTCCCCGGCCAGCCGCAGAGCCGCTTGACGCCCTGCCCGGACGTTCGCGGCGTCGATTCCCTTCTTCTTGGTCCGGGGCCAGGCCTGGTGGATCTGGGTGATCCTGCCTGCCCTGAACCACTTCTGGCGACGGGTCCGGCGGCGCAGGGTGCTGCCGGTTGATTCCGGTGCGCTTAGGCCCAGAACCGGTCACTCTCCGCAGGTTTCGCCTCCACCATCCAGAGCCGGGCGATCCGGCCGTCGACCACGCGCAACAGGTGGGCCGCGTAGTTGTGCAGGGACCGGCCATCCCGGCGGGCGCGGACCTGCACCATCGCCAGCACCAGGCCATCGTCGACCGGCACGGGAGCCTGGGTGAGCGCGAGCGAATAGTCGACCGCCGGCAGGTTCATCGCCGCGACCGCGTCGACATAGGCCTGGGCGCCGGACATCTCGAACGGCTCGCCGTCCGGTCCGGTCACCAGGGCAACCGCGTCGTCGGCCAGCCGGCCGCGCAACGCGACCAGGTCACCGGCGTTGAACGCGGCCAGGAACGCCTCGACGACCCCGACCGCATCCGCCGCCTCGGTCACGGAATCAGGACGAGCTTGCCGGTCGTCCTGCGGCCGGCCAGGTCCTCCTGCGCCCGCGCCGCTTCGGCCAGCGGGAACCGGCCGCCGATGCGCACCTCCAGCTTTCCGGCGGCCACCCAGCCGAACACGTCGGCGGCTCGGGCCAGCAGCTCGTCATGATCGGCCACGAAATCGAAGACCTTCGGTCGGGTCAGCTTGAGCGAGCCGCGCTGGTTGAGCCGCTGGATGTCGAACGGCGGCACCTGACCACTCGCCCCGCCGAAGAGCACCATCGTCCCCCGCCGGCGGATCGATTCCAGGGATCCGTCGAAGGTGGCTGCGCCGACCCCGTCGTAGGCCACGTGCACGCCGGCCCCGCCGGCGAAATCCCTGACCTTGGTCGGGAAGTCGTCGTACCCGACGAGCACCTCGTCGGCGCCGGCGGCGCGCGAGAGGTCGGCTTTGGCCGAGGTGGACACGGTGGTGATCACCCGCGCCCCCTTGAGCTTCGCGATCTGGGTGAGCAGCAGGCCGACCCCGCCGGCCCCCGCATGAATGAGCACGTCGTCGCCCGGCTCGATCCGGTACACATCGGTCGCCAGCGCATGCGCGGTCAACCCCTGCAGCAACACGGCGGCGGCCTGCTCGTCGGACACCCCGTCGGCGACGTGGATGAACTTGTCCGCCACGTCGACCACGGCCTGCGCGTAGGAGCCGAACACGTCCTGCCAGGCGACCCGGTCGCCGACCGCGAATCCGGACACCCCGTCGCCGACGGCGATCACCCGACCCGCTCCCTCCAGGCCGAGCACCCGGGGCAGCGGCAGCGGGTAGACGCCCTGCCGGTGGTAGATGTCGATGAAGTTCACCCCGGCCGCCGCGACCTGCACGGCGAGCTGCCCGGCACCCGCCTCGGGTGCGTCGACCTCGGCGTAGCGCAGCACCTCCGGACCGCCGTTCTCGCTGATCTGAATCGCGTAGATCAATCCTTCACCCATGCGGGGCTCATCCCTTCTCCCGGTCGTCCTGACCGGATTCCGTTGACGTGTCTGTATTCTGGCCTCTGATGGTGCGGCGCAGCCTCGGTACCCGTTCGGCCAGCACGCGTTCCGCGCCGAACCCGGTCGGTCGGTAATAGTCGCGGCCGACGAGCTCGTCCGGCGGGTACTGCTGGGTGACCACCGCGCCGGGATGACCGTGCGGGTAGACGTACCGCTGGGCGTGGCCCAGCCGTTGCGCCCCCGGGTAGTGTCCGTCCCGCAACGCCGGCGGCACCGACCCGGCCCGGCCGTCCCGGACGTCGGCCATGGCCGCGTCGATCGCCGTGATCACCGCGTTCGACTTGGGCGCGGTCGCCAGGTGAATCGTCGCCTGGGCCAACGCGATCCGGGCCTCCGGCAGCCCGACCAACTGCACCACCTGGGCGGCGGCGACCGCGGCGGGCAGGGCAGTCGGGTCGGCCATCCCGACGTCTTCGGAGGCGTGGATCATCAGCCGGCGGGCGATGAACCGGGGATCCTCCCCCGCCTCGATCATCCGGGCGAGGTAGTGCAGCGCCGCGTCGACGTCGCTGCCCCGGATCGACTTGATGAACGCGCTGGTGACGTCGTAGTGCTGATCCCCGGAACGGTCGTAGCGGACGGCGGCCCGGTTGACCGCCCGCTCGACGGCGGCCAGATCGATCTCGCGCGGCCCATCTCGACCGGCCCCGGGCCCGGTCGGATCCCGGTCGTCCAGCTCCCGCACGGACTCGGCGGCCGCCACCCGC